>JAKEGO010000005.1 GCA_022615805.1 Thermoplasmata archaeon | reverse complement strand
GGTATCATTAGACCCCGCGGGGGTAATCAAGCCCGGCCAACGATGCGAGACTTAAGATCTCGTCCTGCAGAGGTCCGAGGGTTCGAATCCCTCCCCCCGCATCCGAACCCCCTCCGACATCTTTAAAAGCCGACACGGACATCCGTCCCTGGTGCCAAGATGTACGACGACCGGTACGACTACCGAGATGATAAGAGGGAATTTGACCGAGGGCCGGACCCTGACTTGCCTGGCCGGCCCGTTCCGGCGAGGCCTCCGAGAGAGGAGGTCCCTGAAGGCCATCCGAGACCTTACAACATCGGACGCATCTTCCCCTTCAGGACCATGACGCAGCTGGCGACCTTCGGGGTGATGATCTTCTTCGTGGGGTTCATCGTGTCCAACATCTGGCTCATCTACGAGGAGCCACAGGACTTCGAGTACGATTACGACGAATACGAGGAGTACGAGAAGGACCACGCCGAGTACGAGCACGCCGTCAGGGGGACGATGGGCGTCGGCCGGGTCCTCAGCGGCATCGGCCTGATCATGCTCGGCGGTGCGCTGTTCGCCGGCGGTATATCTGAGTCCACTATACCCGAGAACATCCGCAGGGCGATGGTCCACGGCGGTGCTTTGATCATCATCATGACCCTGTTCGTGATGATGCTCTTCGCCTGGATCGTGGTTTGAAAGAGACGGGAGGTGACGCCGGTCCGAGGCGGCGATCCCATCTGCACGGAGCGATGGAGCTGGCGGTCGATGGGCGTGCCTCGCGATGTCCGGCAGCGTCCTGGCATCGCGAGGTGTCTGGCAGCCACCGAGGCCAGATGCCGAAGAGCTCAATTAATGATCCACGGCGGCGTGCTGGTCATCATGAAGGTCTTCGTCGTGATGCCATTCGCCTGGGCCGGTATGCGATACGCGTATCGAGGAACGGTAACCGTCCACGAACGGCCATGGGGACACCCGCACCGTTGAGCGATAACATGCTCCCAGAAGGGTCTTGGGGGTGAGGGCGAACCGTAGGCGAACGATCCATCGATCAGCCTAGGAATCGTATCCATGATCAATTCTCCAGGTCAAGAACGAGGCTCCACCCCGCGGGTCAAGGAGGGATCACGCAGGGCAGGCTCATTCGCCCACACATCTACGTCCATCGGATGAATGGTCCCTTTTCCCATACTTATTCTAACGTCGGTACTATGAAAAGGAACAAGGAACGATCTACGAAAAAGTGCGCTTGATCGCCCCCGCGTGTTGGAATGCAACCGTGTCCGTGATGGCTTTTTTTTTCGTGTGGATCGACCGCGGATTGTCCGTCATCCACATGTATATATCCCACAAGTGCCTACGCCTGGCCGGCGGCCGGCGCCTCGCACGGCCGTCTGATGTGATGCCAGACAGGGATGGTCGCGCCGAAGAGCGGCGAAGGGAGCGGAGTGCGTCTGGGACTCGGACAGTCCGTGTGATGATCCCTCCGGGGGTAAAGGGCGGGCCCCAGTGGAAACGCCTGAAGCGGACGCCGGACGGTCGCCTGTGGGACCCCGAGGTCCGCCCCCTCGCGTGGGTCGCGCCGACGATGCCGGTGCGGCTCCACAGGTTCCTGTACTCCCGAAGGAACTTCTTCTTCAGCCTCGCGGCCGCAGCGGCCGCTTACCTCCTGCTGACAGGCCATCCGGAGATGATCCGCCGGACGATGGCGGTCTTCGTCTTCGCGGCGGCCTGCTGGATGCTCGAGGTCTTCCCGATATACATAACAGGGCTCATGATCCCCCTGCCCATCACCCTGCTCGGCATCTTCCCGCCGGACGAGGCCTTCGCGCCCTTCTCCCACCCGGTCATCTTCATGCTGCTCGGGGGCCTGGTCCTCGGCCAGGCGATGAGCAAGCACGGCCTGGACCGCAGGCTCGCCTACCGCATGATCATCATGTCGCGGGGGAGGATCGACAGGCTCGTGGCCATCATCATGTTCGCCACCGGTTTCATCAGCATGTGGATGTCGAACACCGTGGCCATCGCCATGACGCTCCCCATCGTCCTCACGATACTCTCCTCGGTCCCGGACGATTACGTCAACTTCAAGCGCAAGGTCCTCCTCGGGGTCACCATGAGCACGGCGATCGGGGGGATGGCGATGCTCACCGGCGGAACACCCAACATGATCGGCGCGGCGGCGCTCGAGAACGAGGTCGGCTTCGGTTTCGCCCAGCACGCGTACTACGGCCTCCCCATCTTCGCGACCTCTATGGCGATGACGTTCCTCATCCTGCGCACCCGCTACCCGTCCCCCGACATCACCCTGGACATCACCTCTGTCGTCGAGCAGATGGAAGCAGAGGGCCCGATGACCGCGAGCCAGAAGATGGTGGTATGGGTCTTCGGTGGGACGATATTCCTCTGGTTCCTCGGGAGCCAGACGGAGGTGTGGCTGGGTCTGTCGCCATCCATATCGAGCGCCGCGATCGTCTCGATCCTGTCCGTGCTCGTGATGTTCGGCCTCGGCCTCCTCGATATGAAGGACGTTACGACCGTGCAGTGGGAGCTCATCTTCCTCCTCGGCGGGGGCATCCTCCTCGGGGAGGCGATGCTGGAATCCGGCACCGCGGCCCGCATCGGTTCATGGCTCGCATCTCAGGAGTCCGCACTCCCCGTCATCGCCATCCTCTTCCTCCTCATGCTCATCTCCATGGCCATGACGAACTTCCTGTCCAACAGCGCCACGGCGGCGATGCTCACCCCGATCGCCATCGAGACGGCATACGCCCTCGACATGAACCCCGTGCCCTTCGTGATGGCCATCGTATTCGCCGCATCGCTGGCCTTCATAACGCCCTACGGGACGCCCTCGTCGGCCATGGTCTACGCGACGGGGAAGATGCCGAAGGCGTTCATGGTAAAGAACGGCCTCATCGTGGCCATGTGCGCGATGGTCGTCATTCTGGGCTTCGTCTGGTTCCTCCCCGTGCCGTGATGCTCGTTGGCCGCGGGGCTTATCCCCCACCGTCAGAGGGCGGCGGCTGCTCCCCCGCACCCTCGGGAGGCCCGGCGACCGGCTCTCCCGCGGGGACCTCCTCCTCCACGACCGTGGCGACCTCGACGACCTCGCCCCCCTCGGGCTTCCGTCCCGCCATCCGGAGGAGCATCACCGCGCCGATGGCGGCGATGAGGACGAACGCGCCGATCGACACAGCCTCCCACGGGAACCCGTCGTCGTCCTTCTCCTTCACGGTGATCGTGAGACCCGTCGAGGAGGAGTATCCGTCCTCGTCGGTCACCGTCAGTGAGATCGTGTACCTGCCACCCTTCGAATAATCGTGCCTCGCCACGACACCCTCGCCCTCGAGCCCGTCGCCCCAATCCCATGTGTAGTTGACGATGGTGGTGAGGCTCTGCTCCTGCGAGGCCGAGGCGTCCACCTCGACCCTCAGTCCCCTGGCGACCGCGGTGAAGTTCGCCCTGAGGGAGTTGTCGAAGAGGTACGGCCCCTCCTCCTGCCTTGCGAACATTATCGGCAGTTGCCGAGAGTTCACGCCGTCGTCGCCGTCGTGTCCCCACACCACGATGGCGCGTCCGTACATGTCCACGTCGATTCCGATGTAGTCCCCGAGGTCGCGGTCGGGCTCGTTCCCGTCGTCCCCGTCGAGCCCCGACGTCCTGACCGAGCCATAGTGGGCGTATGGGTCCAGGTTGACGACCTCGTAGAGCGGGTCGGGCTCAAGGGCGTCGATGGATATCGCCACCAGGAAGTCCCACCAGCTGTCGTCGAGGTTGTTGGGGTTCCCCGTGTCGTTGGTCTCGTACCACGCCATGGCGATGCGCCCCTCGTCGCCGGCGACGATCCACGGGAAGACCCTAGTCCCCGGGCTGTCCGTGACATGTCTGACGTCCCAGGTGTCCCCCTCGTCCTCGCTCACGGCGAGCATGATGTGCTCCCTCGACGACCACATGAGGTAGACGTTCCCCGCGGTGTCGACGTCGATCATCATGAAGGTGTTCTGGGCGGCCGCGTGCGCGGTGCCCGATTCGACGGTGGAATCGGTGAAGCTCTCGCCGAGGTCCGTCGAGATGTAGACGTGGATGCCGTCGCTCTGCCAGTTCGAGTGATAGATGTTGCCGTTCTCCTGGTCGACGGCGTAGTTGTCCCTCGATCCCACGTCGGAGGTTATCGGCAGGCCGCCGTTGCACGGCTGCCAGTCGATTGCGCCGTTGGCGAGCATCCTCGACTTCACCATCATGAGGCCCGTGGCCAGCTCGTTGTACGAGAAGTAGAGCAACTGCCCTCCGGAGCCGTCGGGGCCGATCATGAGCCATTGCCGGTCGACGACGGGGTAGAACGACGCGAACGGGTTCTGTATCCACGTCTCGCCACCGTCCAGGGACCAGTCGACGGAGGCGGTGCTCAGGTACAGGTCCGTGTAGTAGATGACGCCGTCCGAGTTGACTGCCGTGTAGGAGTCCCCGGAACGCCCCGTCCCGGTCGCCATGTCCTTGTCGTACCAGTCCCAGGAATCGCCGTGGTCCTTCGATATCCACAGGTTCCCGCCCTGGCCGTCTGCGTTGCCCAGTCCCGTTGGCGAGTCGACGTAGAGCCACTCCTCGCCGTCGACGCTGGGTCCCGCGAGCACGTGCGGCTCGAACCCCTCCTGGCGGGAGTCGGGTATCTCGAGTACCATGAACTCCTTCGTCACGTTGACGATGGTGGCGGAGGTCAAGGCGGGTACCAGCATCAGCAGCAGAAGTGTGAGAAGGGCGGTGACTGCGGCGGTCCTCGCGAGCATGATGCATGGAACGGATGCAGGCATATTACGTTTATCGCTACAAGCATCCCATATCGGTCCGGACAGGACATGTGACCGACGTACTCGGGCCTGCCCCCGGGCCGCTCCGCTCACCGCTCCCTGAAGTACTCCTCGATCCGGTCGAAAGCCTCGTTGATGACCTCCCTTGGCGGGAGGAAGACCATCCGGAAGTGGCCCCTGCCGAACACGGGGCAGAAGCCGGAGCCGTGGACCAGGAGGACGTGCTTCCGGCACAGCAGGTCGAGAACGAAGGCCTTGTCGTCCTGCAGCGCGGTGTCCTCGATGCGGGGGAACATGTAGAACGCGCCGCCCGGCCTCGCGGAGGAGAGCCCTTCGATGGCGTCGATGCGCTCCAGGGCGAGGTCGCGCCTCTCCCTCAGGGTGGCGTTGACGGCGGCGATGTGGCCCTGCGGCCCCTCGAGCGCCGCCTGGAAGGCGACCTGGGCCGGATGGGACGGGCATAACCTGGCGCGCGCCTGCCTTTGGACGCCGTCCTTGACGGCGTCGAGGCGCCCGTCCGGGTCGCGGAAGGCCATGTACCCGACGCGCCAGCCCGGCGCGAGGTAGACCTTCGAGATGCCGTTCAGGACGACGAGCGGCACGTCGCCGCTCGCCCGGGCGGTCGGCGTCAGTTCCCTCTCGTAGGTCATCCTGTCGTAGATCTCGTCGGATACCAGGAAGAGGTCGTGCTCGCCCGCGATGTCGGCGATCGCCCTTAGGGTGTCCCCCTCATAGAGAGCGCCGGTCGGATTGTTCGGGTTGATGATGCAGATGGCCTTGGTCCTGTCCGTTATCCTCGAGCGGAGGTCATCCAGGTCGGGCTGCCATCCGTCCTCCTCGGCGGTCCTGTAGGTGACCGGGACGCCGTCGAAGAACCTGACGTACGAGATGTAGGGCGGGTACGTTGGGCCGGGGACCAGCACCTCGTCGCCGGGGCTGACCGCCGCGCCGAAGAGCATCTGCAGGGCCTCGGTGACGCCCGTTCCGACTATGACGTCATCGGCGGAGACGTCGCACCCCTGCCCCCGTTCCCTCGTCGCGATGGCCTCAAGGAGGGACGGTATGCCGTACGACGGCGAGTAGCCGTTGCGCCCCTCCTCCAGCGCCTCGATGTAGGCATCCTTGATGTGCTGTGGCGTATCGAAGTCGTAGGCGTTGGGGTCCCCGATGTTCAGCTTCAGCACGCGGTGCCCCTGTCGCTCGAGCTCGGCCGCGGGGACGGCGACGTCCCTGATGGCATACTCGATCTCGCGCGACCGCCTCGATGCCTCGAATTTTCGCATGGGCTCACCTCTGGACCCGGCCCGACGTCCCGCCGCCGGGGCGGGCGGGCCCGGGATGGCCAGCTCCCGGCAATCGCCCACGTGCCTTAATCCTTTTCCCCCGGTCGCCACGCTGTCCGGTCAGGCCAGAACGCTCGCCCGTTATGCCCGCACGTCGTACAGAACGGGACCCGTCCTGCGCGGATGGGCGTTTCCTCGCGGCCACGTCACCAGGTCCTCGATGGAAGGGCGCCACCTCCGTGCATGGGCCCGATCGATTCGGATCCCGGAGAATCCACGACACCTGCGGTGTTGCATGATCTGGCCATCGGATCACAGTCCATGATGAAGATCGAGCCAGCAATGATCCTCTGATCGATGTCATCTCGTGGATCGCCCGGCCAGATGTCAACGGATACGTGCAACGCAGCACCGACACCCAAAAATGTTTAAGGCATGAGCCGGATAGGCCCGGGATGTCCACGCAGAGGTACGAGGAGTATCTCGAGGCGATCCACACGGTGGTGGCGCGCAAGGGATACGCCAAGGTCACGGACGTGGCCGAGCTCATGGCGGTGAGCCCCGCCGCTACGACAGAGATGTTCCAGCGCCTTGCGGACAACGGCTTCGTCAACTACGAGAAGTACAGCGGCGTCACCCTGACCGCGGAGGGCATGCGCGTGGCCGAGACCCTTTCCGAGAAGCACACCGTCCTGAGGGAGTTACTGGTCATCCTCGGGATGGACGAAGCGACGGCCGACGAGGAGGCATGCAAGATCGAGCACGTCGTCCAACCGCGGACGATGGAACTGCTGACAAGCTTCGTCGAGTTCATCTCGACCCGTAACAGTCCCAGGTGGCTTGACGCCTTCCACAGGTTCCACGAGGACGGCGTGCTCGAGGAGTGCCCGGGGACGTGCCGCGATGACGGTGAAGACGCCGATCAGACGGAGGTGACCAGCGATGGTTGAGAGGACGTTCCCGGTGCTGCAGGTGGCGCTCGACCTCATCCAGCTCGACAGGGCGGTCCAGATCGCCCGCGAGGCCATCGAGGGCGGGGCCGACTGGCTCGAGGCCGGTACGCCGCTGATCAAGAGCGAGGGGATGGACGCCGTCCGGAGGCTCAGGAGCGAGTTCCCGGGCGCCTACATCGTGGCCGACATGAAGACCGCCGACCTGGGGGCCGCTGAGGTCGAGATGGCGGCCAGGGCCGGGGCCAACGCCGTCGCCATGCTCGGCGCGGCCGACGGCTCCACCGTGGAGGAGGCCCTCAAGACAGCCGCAAGGTTCGGCGTCGACCTCCAGGTGGACCTCCTCGGCATCGCGGACGTCGAGGGGCGCGTCGGCGCGCTCGAGCCGCTCGGCGTCCGGAGGTTCTGCTACCACGTCGGCGTGGACCAGCAGATGAGGGCGCAGAGGCCGTTCGAGGGCCTGGAGGCGCTCAGGAGGATCACTGGCGCGGAGCTGGCGGTGGCGGGCGGCCTGAACTCGGAGACCGCGGCCGAGGCCGTGGCCAGCGGCGCGGACATCGTCATCGTCGGCGGCGCTATCATCAAGTCGAGGGACGTGGCGGCGGCGACGTCGGACGTCGCGTCGGCCATGCGCTCCGGCAAGGCCGTCCCGTCCGAGCACTACAGGCGGTACGACGGTGCCGCCATCGTCGAGGCCTTCACGAAGGTCAGCACCCCGAACGTCGCGGACGCGATGCAGAAGGCGGGCGGGATGGTCGGGATACTGCCCCACATCCGGCCCGGCAGGAAGATGGCCGGTCCGGCCGTGACCGTTCGCACCATCGACGGGGACTGGGCAAAGCCCATCGAGGCCATCGACGTCGCCAGCCCCGGCGAGGTCATAGTCATCGATGCCGGGGGCGGCACGACCGCGATCTGGGGCGAACTGGCGTCGTGGTCCTGCCTGGAGAAGGGCATCGCCGGCGTGGTGATCGACGGCGCGGCGAGGGACATCCCCGACGTCATCGAGATGGACTTCCCCCTGTTCTCCCGCCACCTCAATCCCGTGGCCGGCGACCCCAAGGGGCACGGCGAGATCGGCTCCACGATAACCTGCGGCGGCGTCAAGGTCAGGCCCGGCGACTGGATCGTCGGCGACGGCACCGGCGTCATCGTCGTTCCGAGGGAGGCCGCGGTCGAGATGGCCAACCGTTCGCTCGACGTCCTCGAGAGGGAGAACCGCATCCGCGAGGAGATACAGCGCGGCTCGACGCTGTCCCGCGTCCTGGAGCTGGAGAGATGGGAGGTCAGGAGATAGCCTACCCGAAGGGGCCATTCGCGGCGGTCACCGCGTTCCTCGCGGCCCTGGTCCTCGGCACGACCGCCTACATGGCGACCCTGCCGGGATCGGACGTCCCCGCCCACTTCGTCGTCCTTTACCTGATCGTGCTCGCCCTCCCCATCGCCATATACGGCGCATCCACCCTCATGGGGAGCATCCGACTCGAGGACGACTTCATCGTCGTCCGCTTCGGCCTCTTCCTCACGGCCGCGGTCCCGCTCGCCGCGGTCAGCTCCGTCGAGGCCATCGACAAGGCGGACGCTGGCGTCTTCAGGATGGGCGTCAGGATGGACCGCAAGCGCCGCTCGGCCTCGGTCGTCTCCAACTACGACGACATCGTGACCTTGACCCTCTCGCGCCCCATCGGCATCAGGGCAGGTCTCCTTCCGGGGAGGATCGAGAGGTTGCACTTCTCCGCCGTCGACCCCGAGGGGACGGTCCGGATGCTCCGGGAAAAGGATCCGTCCGTCGGCGGGAATGCGCCAGCGAAGGACGATCGAGCCGTTCCATGACCAGGGTCGTGGAGGGCGATGCCTACTTCCGGAAGTGGTCGAACCCGCCAGCAAGCGGCTTCTTCTTCCCGTCGCGGACGAGCCACCGGCCCTTCGAGGCCGGGAGGGTCCTCCCCACGACCGTGTAGGGGACCTTCAGCCCAGCGAGGCGTCCCTCGTTCGCCGTGAAGACGAGCTCGAAGTCCTCGCCTCCGCCGAGGGCCCACTGGAGCGGATCGGCTCCGAGGAGCTCCGCCGCCGCGAGGGTCGAGGGCGCCAGAGGGACGGCGCTGGCGTCGACCTCCGCGCCGACGCCGCTCATGTCGCAGATGTGGTTCACCTCGGACGCGAGCCCGTCCGATACGTCGATCATCGAGGCCGCGACCGAGGCGATCTCGAGGGCCACGTCCATCCTGCAGCCGGGGTCGAGGTGCTTCTCGATGGCCTCCCTGGGGCCGTCCGTCCTCCCCGCGAGGAGGAGCTCGAGTCCGGCGCGGGAGCCGCCGAGCGGTCCGGTGACGCAGATGGGCTGTCCGGGGGAAGCGCCGGACCTGAGGACCGGCCTCTCGACCGTCCCGACGATGCAGATGTTGATGACAACGATGGCGCCATGCGTCGTGTCGCCGCCCGCGATGTCGATGTCGTAGCGCTTCGCCACCTCGTACATCCCGCTGTAGAGGAGGTCCATGAACTCGACGTCGATGCCCTCCCTGAGGCAGATCGAGACGAAGGCGAACGCCGGCACCGCGCCCATCGCAGCGATGTCCGAGACGTTGCTGTCCATGGCCTTCCTGCCGATCCTGACCGGGGTGGACCAGTCGGTCCTGAAGTGGTCACCCTCGACCAGCATGTCGGTCGTCAGCACGATCTTCTCCCGCAGGTCCATGACGGCCGCGTCGTCCCCGACGCCGACGAGCAGCTCCCTGCGGCGGGCCCGTCTCACGAGCCTGTCGATCAGGCCGAACTCGCCGATCTCGGAGATCTCCATCAGCACCCGCCCCTGAACATCTTTATGGCGCAGTACGGCCCGCACATCGTGCACTCCTCCGTCTTGATATGGCTCTCTTCGCGGTACCTTCGCGCCTTGTCCGGGTCCAGCGCGAGGGCCATCTGCGCCTCCCAGTCGAGGTCACGTCGCGCCTTGGTCATCGCCAGGTCGCGCTCGTACGCGCCGGGGACACCCTTCGCGATATCGGCAGCGTGCGCCGCTATCTTCAGCGCGATGACCCCCTCGGCGACGTCCTCCGGCTCGGGGAGCCTGAGGTGCTCCGCCGGGGTCACGTAGCACAGGAAGTCCGCACCGGCGGCGCCGGCCACCGCGGCGCCGATGGCCGCCGTGATGTGGTCGTGGCCCATGGCGATGTCCGTGACGAGCGGCCCGAGGACGTAGAACGGGGCGCCGTCGCAGGCCTCCTTCTCGAGCCTCACGTTCTCGACGACCCTGTGGAGGGGGATGTGACCCGGGCCCTCGATGATGACCTGGACACCCGCCGCCCTCGCCCTGCGCGTGAGACCCCCCAGGACGCGCAGCTCGTGCAGTTGCGCCTCGTCGGTGTTGTCGGGGATGCCGCCGGGCCTCAGGCCGTCCCCGAGGCTCAGGGTCACGTCGTGTTCCCGGGCCATCTCGAGTATCGCATCGAACTCCGCGTTGAGGGGGTTCTGCTCGCCGTGCGCCATCATCCACGACAGGAGGAACGCCCCTCCCCTGGAGACTGCGCCGAGGATGCGCTTTCTCACGAGAGGGATGGCGTCGAGGGTGACCCCCGAGTGCACGGTCACGAAATCGACGCCGTCGCGGGCGTGGTCCTCGATGGCCCGGAGCATGCGCTCGGCCGTCACGTCCGCGATGTCGCCCGCCTCGGCCATCGCCTGGTAGATGGGGACGGTCCCGAAGGCGAGGTCCCACTCCCCGAGCAGCCTCGCCCGGATGGCACCCAGGTCGCCGGCGGTGCTGAGGTCCATGAGCGCGTCCGCCCCGAGCTTCCTGGACAAGCGGAGCTTCTCGAGCTCCTTCCCCATGTCGGTGTCGTACACCGACGTGCCTATGTTGGAATTGATCTTCGTGCGCAGCCCCTCGCCGATGCCCACCGGCCGGAGGCCGTCGTGGTGCACGTTCGCCGGTATGACCGCCCGCCCGGACGCAATGAGCCTCCGGAGCGACCCCGGAGCCATCCCCTCGTCGGCAGCCACCGCAGCCATCTCTTCCGTGACCTCGCCCCGCAGGGCCGCGTCCATCTGCGTCATTGCGGCCCTCCCCGTGACACGGCTTCGACGAAGGCGCGCACCCTTCCCTCGACGTCCTCCCCCACGGTCGCCGATATCGCGCACACGCCGTCCGCCCCCGCGGCCATGACCGCCCTCACCCTGTCGATCGTTATCCCGCCGATGGCGAAGAGCGGGACGTCCACCCTATCCTTGAGGCGGCGTATCAGGTCGGGTCCGACCGCTCCACCGGCGTCCGGCTTGGTGGTCGTGGGAAATATCGGGCTGACCCCGAGGTACGACGCTCCCAGCCCGCACGCCTCCACGCCGTCCCTCACGCTGCTCACGGTCACGCCGACCGTCCCGTCGTAGACGCGCCTGACGGCTCCGAGGGGGAGGTCCGTGGGCCCGATGTGGACGCCGTCCGCGCCCGCCGCCATGGCGATATCGAGCCTGTCGTTGACGATGAAGGGGACGCCTTTTTCGGCGCAGATCTCTCCGATCGCGATGGCCTCCTCGAGCAGCACCCGAGAGTCGCCCGACTTCCTCCGGTACTGCACCATCGCCGCGCCGCCGGCTATCGCGTCGGCGACGTCCCTGAGGGCGCCGTTGACGGTCCTCCGATCGTCCGTTATGAAGTAGAATCCCCTCATCGGTCCACCCTCGCGCGCCGGGCGTGCTCCTCGGTGAACCCGCTGAGGGCGTCCATCAGTTCGAGCTTGAACCCCATCGGCAGGGTCGACCTCGTCGCGGCCACCTCGCCTGCGATCCCGTAGGCGGCGAGGGCGTTCACCGCTCCCTCGAAGCGGTCGGGGTCGACGGCCACGAAGGCGCCGATGACGCTGGCCGCCATGCACCCCGTGCCGACGACCGAGCCCATCGTGGACACGCCGTTCCTGACGGACGCGGCCCGCTCGCCGTCGGTCACGAAGTCCACCGCGCCGGTCACCGCCACCGTCATCTCCCATCGCTCGGCGAGCGCGCGGGCCGCTCCCGAGGCGCCCCCCGACGCCATCGACTCCACACCGCGGACCTCGGCGTCGCCGCCCGCGAGCGTTGTCACCTCGCCCGCGTTCCCCTTGAGGACGGAGATGGCTCCGATGTCGAGCAGGCGCGTCGCGGCGGCAGTCCTCATGGACGTCGCGCCCGCGCCCACCGGGTCGAGGACCACGGGGATGCCTCGCTCGTCCGCCCTCTCGGCGACGGCCGCCATGGTGTCGACGAGCTCGGCGTCCAGCGTGCCGATGTTGAGGACGACCGCGGAGGCGAGGCCGACCATCTCGAGGGCGTCGTCCCTCGCGTGGGCCATCACCGGCAGGGCGCCGATGGCCCTCACTGCCTGGGCGCAATCGTAGATCGTGACCCAGTTCGTGATGTGGTGCACGAGCGGCCTCGTCTCGCGCATCCTCCTGACCGTATCGAACATCTCCATGCCTGGAATCCCCTCAGTCACCCGTCCCGCGCGGCGCGGCGAGGACCTTGTACGCCATCATGCCAGCGATGACGCCGGCGTCGACGTTCACCGTGAGCAGGGGCGAGCACGACTGAAGCATCGTCATCAGGGCGGCCTCTCCGCCGCCGCCGTACCCGTAACCCGAGGATGTGGGGACGCCGATGACGGGCTGCCTGGAAAGCCCCGCGACGACCGGGGCGAGGGCGCCTTCGCGGCCGGCGACCACGACGAGGACGTCGGCCTCCCGGCCGACCCTCTCCAGGGCGTCCGTCAGACGGTGGAGGCCTGCCACGCCGACGTCGTGCTCCACGACTGTCCTGCACCCGAGGGCCTCGGCCATCACCCGCGCCTCCTCTGCGACCGGTATGTCGGAGGTGCCCCCCGTCAGGATGCCGATCGTGCCCTGCGGCTCCCGCGGGGCCGACCGCGAGCAGGCGACGGCGATCCTCGCCCTGGCATGGTACTTCACTGGGAGCTCCCGCGCGAGCCTCTCGGCGAGCTCCGGGCCCGCCCGCGTCACGATGGCCAGGCCGGTCGCCCCGTGGAGCGCAATGGCGAGAGAGACCACCTCGTCGACGGATTTCCCCTCCGCAAGGATGACCTCGGGCACGCCGGTCCGGAGCTCGCGCTCCAGGTCCAGCTTGCCGTGCTCCTCGACCCGGACCGCCCGCGGTGCCGTTCCCCCGCCGGGCGGGCCCCTTCCGGGCTCGCAGCGCATGGAGGTCTATACCCGCCGCCCATAAAAAGGATTCGCGAACCCGCGACCCGGTTCCGTTGGGTCCGGGACCGCGGCTTGCTCTGGGCGGGTGCTGTTAGGTTAAGGTGGACGAACGCAATGATCGGTCACTGCCTCCATCTCCCTACCGTGGGCTGGAAGGTCTGACCCGCTTCTTTACTGGTCCGAGATCAAACAATTGTCCTGGGACCGCCAAGTTAACAGCACCGCTACAGGCGGCACCGGCTACATCCCAAAAGTCGGGTCTGC
>JAKEGO010000032.1 GCA_022615805.1 Thermoplasmata archaeon | reverse complement strand
GCTCGTCGCGATCGGTTCTGTCCATATATCGGATTCCGACAGGGGCATCATCGCGGTGGACACGAACGGACTCACGCTGTCGGATTCCGAGTTCCAGGGCTGCACTGAGGCGGTGGTCGTATCCGGGTCCAACGCCCACGTGACGGATGTCGCCGTGACCGGCGGAAAGACCGGGATCTCGCTGATGGGGTCGGATTCCCGGGTGATAGGCTGCACAGTGACGGATGCCGAGGACGCCATATCGCTCGTAGGGGAGCGGCAAAGGGCCGTTTCCAACGTACTGGTGGCGGGTGAAAGGGGCATCGTCCTCGACGACATGGACGGCGGCATGGTCGACATGAACTCCCTGGACGGCTTTGCGCGCGGCATCGTCCTGAAGGGGTCTCACGGCAACTCGATCGGTTCCAACGATATCGCCAAGGCCGACGAAGACCACGGGTTCTACATCTACGAGGATGGCGCATTCAATGACATCGGGAGGAACAACACCATCGACGGAGAGCGTCTCCGGTACTACTTCGCCCACTCGTGGGTGACCAGCGTCACTGCCGCATACGTGACGGTCCCGAGGCTGACCAACATCGGGCAGGTCGTCTTCGTCAACTGCACGGACACGCTGAGCCTGCAGGAATCGAACATCACCGGCGGCGATGTGGGGTTGGCCATGATCAACTGCGTGGGTGTGCAGGTCACAGGAACAGCCTTCATCGGTAACCGGGTCGGGGTCCTCATCGACGCGTCGAGCGATGTGACCCTCCAATACGTCTCGGTATGGGGTTCGGAGGAGGGCATCCGCATGGTCGACTCGAGGCGGACCACGCTCGAGGCGAATGCTACCCTGGCGAGGTGCATAGAGGGCATACATGCGATCGATTGCCTGGCCACCACGTTCTCCGAGAGCGTCCTCTTCCTGGAGAACGATCTGGGCCTCAACGGAACGGGCCTCGACGGGCTCGTCATGGACGGCACCTCGACCATGAGGCCATGGTTCTCGGGGAACGGCATCGGCATGAAGCTCGTAGATTCCATCGACATCGAGCTCCTGGAGCTTCTCGTGAGCGATTCCGCGACCGGCGTCGCGCTATCCGACTGCGAGGAGGTGCTCATCGAGGCCCTTGACCTCCTCCGCTGCGGGGTGGGGCTCGACGCCTCGGGCTGCACCGGTCTCGTCACGACCCTGACCGTGCCGGCGACCATGAGGGATTGCGACATCGGGTTCTCGATCGAGGATGCCACCGAGGTCTCCCTCGAAGGCATCGATGCCTTTGGATGCGACATTGCCATACGGCTCAAGGGGGGCAGCGATGTGTCCATCCTCGATGTCGTCCTCGCATCATGCGGCGTGGGCATCCAGGCTTCGAACACGACCGGCATCCTGACGGAGGGTATCCACGCCAACGGCACGGGGACCGGGATCGACCTCGTGGATGTTGACGACGTCATGGTCCGGAATTCGACTACCTCGGGGGGAGGCACGTTCCTGAGGATCACGAACGGTACGAACGTCGAGGCCCGCGAGAACGAGGTCATCGATTCCGATGTCGGCTTCGAGACCTTTGGCTCCACGGGCGTCACCCTCGCTTTCAACGATGTGAGAACGGTATCCCTGGACCCGCTTGGAGGGCCCATGTTCGGATCGGCCGGCATGCACATCGAAGGTTCGGCGGCTATCACCGTGAACGATGTCGAGATCGAATCATACAGGCAGGGCATCATTGTATCCTCCTCTATCGCAGTGACGATCGAGGACGTCCGCCTCGTCGACACCGCGCATCGTGGCATCAGTGCGATCTCATCGACGGTCGTCATCTCGAACGTCATGATGGAGGGAGGCCTTGTCGGACTTCACTGCTCGGACTCCTTCGTCTCGATCCTCGACACAGAGATATCCGGGGGCGAAATGGGCATCGAGGCCGTTGGCGGCCGGGTCTCGGCCCTGAATGTGACCCTCGACGGGATGTCGGACGCGGGGGCCAGCCTTTCCGCCTGCACGGTCGACCTCACCGATGTCCTTGTCAGCGGGTCCTCGACCGGGATCGAAGCTCTCGGGGGCACAAACGTCACCGTCGCGAGCTCCATCATCGCCGACAACGACATCGGCATCGTGGTCGACGACGCAATGGTCGACGTTGTCGATGTCGAGCTACTCGACAACAGGCTGTCCCTCCTGCAGATAAGCGGAACGACGAGCGTCACGGGCTCCATCATGAGGAGCCTCCTGAAGGAGGTCCATGTCTCCGACGGTTCCATGACGCTCGAGCTTGTGCAGCTCCTCGGGGAGCAGGAAGGCATCGACGCCAATTCAGCGGACCTCCTGCTGGTGGCCTGTACGGCATCGGGCATGGACTCGCTCCTCAGCGCGGATGGATCGACGGTATGGGTCAGGGAATCCACCGTCCAATGCACGGGCACCGCCATCGAGGTCGACGATTCCAAGCTCGTGATCGAAGGAGGTCACGTGATCGGAACGTCAGCTGCCGTTGTCGCGACCCGTTCGGACGTCGAGCTCGTCGGCGCACTGGTCTCCGACTCTGGCGTCGGCCTCGAGCTCGTGAGAAGCACGATTGTCCTCGACGGGCCGTCGTTCGACGGCAACGAGGTGGGGATCAAGGCGATCTTCTCGGGGTTCGTCACGGTCGAGGGCGTGAGCCTCAGCAACGGGACGCTCGACCTGTCCCTGGCGCACTGTGGGCTCGTGTCCGCGACGAACAGCAGTTTCTCCACCTATTCCTTCACCAACACCTCCCTTGCGGTAAAGAACTACCTCCGCATCAGGGTCGTGAGCCAGTCCACCGGCTTCGGCATGGAGGACGCCGACGTGCGGATCTGGGACGATGCAGGTACCATCTACGCGACGCCGTACTTCAACGGGTCCGACCCAAGGACCGACAGGTATGGCTACACGCCGTTCATCCTCGTCAGCGTGGTAAATTATGCTCCGGGTTCGGTATCGATCAGCTCGACCGGCGTCGAGGTCCGGCGCGCCGAGTGGCGCGTGAAGGATCTGGCCGTGGACATGTCCAGGAGCCACACCGAGACCTACAGGTTCCCGTACGTCACTTTCCAGACGATCTCATATGGCAAGGATGGGGCAGAGGAGGCGGGGGACGGGCAGAAGGGGCTCGTCGGGACGGTCCTCAAGAGGCCGCTCCGGGTCTTCGTCGAGAACGAGAAGAACAATTCCGTAGAGGGCATTGCCGTCGTCTTCTCCGTCCAGGGGCCCGAGGGCCTCGACGTCCTCCTTGATCCCCTCACCGCCTTCAGCGGCTCCGACGGGTACGTCCATTGTAACGTCACGCTGCCGAGCATCGCGGCCGAGTTCACCGTCACTGCCTACCTGAAGCTCGACCCTTGGAAGAACGTGACGTTCAACGTCAGGTCGCAGGCGATGGAGATCGCCATAGATGTCGGTCCGTCCCCCGCGGTCTTGGGCGGAGAGCGTGTCGAGATCGTGGTTCGATCCACACCACAGGGCCAGCAGGTGCTCATCGACTTCGGCGACGGCTCGATATCGGGCTGGACCGAGGAGACGCATCATTATCACACGTACGCTCCGTCCGACACCGACTACATCGTTACCGCATGGGTAATGACCACGACGGGCCTCGTCTCGCAGCCCGTCACCGAGAGCATCACGGTCACCGAAGGGACGGATGGCCCAGCAGTGGAGCGGAAGGAGGATGCGGGTACGCCATGGTTCGCCGTCGCCATCGTCATCGCCATCGTCGTTATCGTCATAATAGCAGCCGTCACGTTCACGGTTCCCGGCATATGGAAGAAGGTTATCCCCAGGCGGGGGCACAGGGCCGGAAAGGAGGTCGAGTTCGTCTCCGCGCCCGAGACGTTCGACGTCGTCGAGGAGCCCCAGGCCAAGGCCGTCAATAAGAAGGTCGCGAAGATGGAGACAACGCGCGCGGAGAGCCTCGAAGACCTCATCCTCGACCTCGAGAAGCACAAACCGGGTACCCCGGCAGAAAGGAAGACGAGGTCACGGCAGAATGTGCCGGTCGCGAGGAAGGGGAAGGGTGGGAACAAGTGAAGGTCCACGTCCCGCTCCTGCTTGCCGTGTTCCTCCTGGTCCCGTTGGCAAGCGCTCACACCGAGCCACCCGTGTCCGGGAACTGGGTCGTCTCGGATGACACTTACATCTCAAACAGGACCATCGACCTCAATGGGGACCTGAGGGTCAATGCTGGGGGCAATCTCACCCTCCGCAACGTGATCCTGAACATAAACTCCGGAGGTGAACCCTCGGGGGT
>JAKEGO010000031.1 GCA_022615805.1 Thermoplasmata archaeon | reverse complement strand
TGTATCAGGTCCACCTCGAATGTCCCGTTGGAGCCCGTGCTCACGCTGAAGGTGTTGAAGTAGAACCCGTCCGAGTAGAGATGACTCAGATGGGTCCGGACCGCTCCCGTGATCGTCTTGAACTCGTGCTCTCCTGAGAAGATCAGCGGTATCCCGTCGACGTACTCCCCTGGCTGGGCCTTACCATCCAGGTTCCGGTCCCAGAAGACCGAGCCCTTGACCGTCTCGGTGGGCTCGACCGCGACGTCCATCGGCAGGTCGCGCTCCACGCTGAACCATTCCCCGGCGAGGTAGGTCTCGTTGTCCCCCGTATCGGAGTGCCTGACGGTCATGTAGTAATCGCCGGCCGGGAGCTGGGCAGAGAACTTGCCGCCCATCGTCGCCTCGCCCCTCCAACCGCGGGATCCGACGATCTCGACCTCTGCCGATTGCGCTGGTTTGTCGGTGCTCGCATCGTACTCGCCGTTGTCGTTCCTGTCGACGTAAAGCTGCCCCCCCACCGTGTATGTCGGGCCGAGGACGAGGGACACGTCGTCGTCGGGCGCGTCCGCCCAGACCATCGCGGTCAGGAGGTCATCGCCGTCGACGTACCGTGCCGTCAGGGCGTAACGCCCCGCCGGGAGGGTCAGGTTGAACGAGCCGTTGGCCTCCGTCGTTGCCTCGTAGGTATCGGCGCCATCGGCGACGACGAGGACGCCCGGCGCCTTGCCGTCCGGGGAGCCGACGCCGTCATCGAGGAATGCGGTGCCCGAAATGTAGCTGGAGTTCCTGAGAGTCAGGTCGAGCTTGGCGCTCTTGCCCATCCGGGCCCTGATCATGCGTTCGATCGGGACCTTTCCCGGCACGGACAAGGAGATCGTTATCTCGGCGTCGCCATCCTTCCCGGGAAGCAGGTCGCCGATCTCGAATTTGCCGTCCTTCTTGATACGTACATCGTACGCGGCGCCGCTCTCGGTGTCCAATAAAGCGAGGGATGCCCCACTCACGCCTTCGCCCGCTTCATCCACTAGGGTGCCGCTCAGGCGGAAGCCCTGGACCCATATCTCCTGGTCCACGACGGGTTCGCCGCCATCCACCTTGATCGACCTGTCGAGGTCGTATCGGGCACCATCCCGGAGGAGGAAGACGTCGTAGTTGCCATCCAGCGCGTCGGATGAGTTGAACGTGCCGTTGTCGGCGGTCGTCAGCAGGATGACGTTGGTCCCGTTGAGCTCGACGACGGCGTTCCCGAGAGGGACCTCGTCGTCGTCAAACCTCTCGTTCTGGTCAGTGTCCCAGAAGGCGGTCCCGTTGACGGTGGTGGAGTCGACCGTGATGTCGCGGTCGATGATGTAGTCGGGGTGACCGTCGCCATCATCGTCGACCTCCCGTCTCTCGGCCTGGTCCTCGGTGATGGTGAAGTTGACGCTCTCCAGGACCTCCTCGAACGTCTGCGTTATCCCGTTGAGCTTGCCGCCGCGGGAGACGGTGAGCGTCACGTTCTCCCCGGAGGGGGCGATCACGCGGTAGCGGCCGTCCTTGTCGGTCGTGGCGATGTCGTGCGGGATCCCGTACTCGTCGAGGACGGTGACGCGGGCGCCGATCACCGGTACGCCTCCGACCGTGGCGACGTTTCCGTTGACGATCGCGCCCGGGTAGTACTTGAGCATCATGACGCCCTGGACCAGCCCGGTCTGGAAGTCGGCCGTGCCCGTGACGTTCTCATCCTCGCTCCACTCGATCGCGACGTCGAACGGGACGATCTTCCACGCGTCCTTGTGTGCCCTTACCTCGTCTTCTTCGTATGGGTTCCAGTAGGCTGTCCTGTACTCGAGCCTGAAGTGCCTCAGCATCCATCCGGGCATCGGCGGCTGGCCGGCCATCTGGCCGGAGAGGCCAGGGATGCCCATGGAGGCGTTGCCGCCGACATCCTCGGCGCTGTATCCGATGTAGGCGCGGTAGAACATCGTGTTGAAGAACGCGGGAGTGTAGGACAGGACGAGCTCGTCGGGCGTGAGGTCCGGGTCGAGTTCGAGCATCCTCTCGAACTCCTCGGGGGTGACCGTCTGGCCACCGACCTGGACGAGGGTCTTGAGGTAATCCGAGACGTAGTGGTCCGAGAGGGTTATCGGCGCGTAGAAGATGCCTGTATTGTAGTAGCTGAAGGGGAACATGCGCGAGTCCACGGCAAAGTACCGGATCCGGCTCCCGGTCAGCTTCTCGGACTCGAGGAGCATCTGTGTGAGCGAGGTCTCGTTCAGCTTCGAGACCAGTTGGGAGCAGACGGTGTACTTCGCGTTCCCCTGCCTGAGACCCTCCTTGCGGCCGTATATCTCGGGGTGGTCGTTGACGTGGTCGATGTGGTCCGCCGGATGGTTCAGCGCGTCGAAGAACGTCGCTGCATCCTCCTCTCCGAGGTAACGCTCCACCAATGCCTTTGCCGCGGGGGAGTCGTCGTGCCTGATCTCGAACTCGAGGATCCGCGTGACCAGAAGGGACATCGCGAGCGATTCGTTCTGCGCGGCGATGAAGTTGCCAGCCATCTCGTGGCCGTTCATGAAGTTGTCCGCGACCGTGGGATGTTTCCCGAGTTGCACGCACTCCATGCCGTAGTCCCACCATGCCAGGAAGGCGGGCCTCCTTTCGACCTCGATATCGCCGTCCTGTTCGGAGAACCACTCGAAGAAGGTGTACCAGTATTCCGAGGGGAAGCTCCCGCCGAACGCTCCCGTGTACCACAGCGTGTTGTCCCTGTCATACTTCTCGGGCCGGAGCCATTCGGGCATCGAGTCGTAGATGCGGTTGTCGATCTCCCGCTTCTTCTCGTAGGGGATGGAGGCGTCGAAGGCGTACCATGCGTTGGGGAGCACCACCATGAAGACCATGAAGAGCGCAACAGCTGCGTGCTTGACGCTGAACCCCTTGCGGAAGCCCTGCCAGAACGACCCCGAGAAGCCGTGGATGGTCCGGGATATCGCCCTGAAGTCCGTCCGCTCGATGATCAGGAACGCGACCCAGCCCTGAAGGACGGCGAAGGCGGGACCGGCGTTGAACATGAACCTCGTTGCCGTGAGGGCCATCACGATGCTCATGAGGGTCCACATGGAGATGAACAGCTCGTCGATCCTCCAGTGCCTGATGAACCGCATCACGGCGAGGAGGATGCCGATCAACGCGAAGAAGAAGGTGACCGGCCCGTAGCTCATTATCAGTCGGCTCAGGTTCGGCGCCTGTGCCTCGGCGATGGTGGAGTACCGCTTCGACTTGACGAAGTAGCCGGCTCCGCTGACCAGTGTTTCGGCAAGCTGGGGGTTGTACTGGTGGACGACGAAGTACCCGACCGTGCCGGCGATGGAGAGCACTGGCAGGAGGACCAGCCATGGAACGTCGCGCGTGGGTACGAAGGCCAGGGTCAGGACCCATGCGCTGGCGTAGACGTATATCACCGGTCTGAGGCCCCACTGGGACCATATCATGTGCATCGAGGAGTACGCTGGCAGAGCGAGGAGGAGGGGGAGGGTCAGGATTGTCATCACGGTGATGGCCAAGCCGGTCGAGTCCACGTGCCTGAACGCGTTGATGAGGAGCTGGGCGAGGTAATAGACGATGACGATCGCGAAGACGTAGCTGAAGCCCTTCCATGCGAGCGCGATCGTCGACATCGAGATGGCGGCCATCATCGCATATCCCATGGAGATGCTGTTGGCGTTCGCATAATTGCGGATGCCGCGCAGGATGCTCGCGGGAGACCGGAAGCTCTCGATGTAACGGCCCGATCTCTCGAGGCGGAGCGCTTTGACCATGAAGAAGAAGGTGACGACGACGAAGAAGAGGTTGAAGGAGTCGTGGTCGACGAAGGCGAAGGTGGACCTGTCGATGTGCGCTGGCATTATGGTCAGGAAGAAGGCGGCCCAGAGGCCAGCCTTCCTGCCGAAGTACTCCTTGGTGAGGAAGTATACCGGCACGATCGTCATGGCGCCCCAGAATGGAGCCCATATCTGGGCCATGAAGAGCGTGGTCCTCCCCAGGCCGAAGAACGGGCCGAGGATCAGGCTCGCGATGGCGATGGACCAGTCGAACACTGGCGGGTGAGGATTGTAAGGCTCGGAGGGATATCCGAGCCGGGGATCTCGGACCAGATGTTGCTTCTCCTCGACAACGTAATCGATGACCCTCTTGTGGTAGAACGGGTCGGTGCTCATGAGCTTCTCGCCGCTGTCCACGCTCTCCTGGTAGTACAGGGCCGTCCTTATCACGAGGCCGAGGATGAAGAGGACCGTCAGTATCATGATGGTCTTCCGGTTCCTCCGCGCCTCCTTCCAGACGGGACCCAGGAGATGGCTCCCCGAGAGGACGTTCGCCTTCATATCCATGCACGCTTCCGTTGTCGTCGTGGCCGTGCCATGGAGACCGCGCAACTCCCCCTGCCCTCGAGCGGGCATGCGCCGGGCGCCGAAATATGCCAAGCTGGTCGCGTCCATCTGCCCATGACTACGGTTGTGGATACTGCGTTAAGGTCTCCCCCTTTATATGGTTTCACATTGGATATGGCGTACAGGGTTAATCCGGCCGAAAAACGCATTCTGACGGGATTTACCGCGGAATGGGCGTTCGCCGGGCCCGATCGGCCCTCGGATCCGCCTCTGGACACATGAAAAGGGTTATCCACCGCGGCGCGTTCTCGCGGGCATGATGGCACCCCTGGGTGAGGGTCGCGAGGCGCGCCCGAGGGTCGTCGTCTCGCGGTGCCTCGGTTTCGACAGCTGCAGGTACAACGGCGACACGGTCAACAACGCGTTCATCGAGGGACTGGCGGGACACGTTGATCTCGTCACCGTCTGCCCCGAAGTGGAGGGCGGTCTGGGGGTCCCGAGGGACCCGATCAGGATCGTCCTCGACGGCGGCGCCCCCTCCCTCTATCAGCCGGCCACGGGGAGGGATGTCACGGGGGCGATTGCCGCCATGGCGGACTCCTTCCTCGGCGGCATGACGGACGTCGACGGCTTCATACTCAAGTCGAAATCCCCCTCGTGCGGCATCGGCGACGTCAAGATATACCCGAACCGCGACGCCCAGGCGCCTTCCGGGCGCGGCACCGGCCTGTTCGCTGCCGACGTCCTCCGGCGGTTCCCCGGCGTCCTTGTCGAGGACGAGGACCGCCTCCGGAACCCGAGGGTCAGGGAGCACTTCCTGACCTTCGCCTTCACGCTCGCCAGGTTCAGGGCGGTGGAGTCGTCGGCCAAAATGAGCGCCCTCGTTGCATTCCACGCCGAACACAAGATGCTGCTGATGGCGTACGGTCAGGAGGCCACACGGAGCCTGGGGAGGCTCGTCTCCAACCGCGACCGGCTTCCGATCGGCCGTGTCCTCGCGGAATACCGCGCGGGTCTATCGAGGGCACTCGCCAGAGGGGCTCGATACACATCGAACGTCAACGTTCTCCAGCATGCTTTCGGATACGTCTCGGACGGCCTGTCCGAGGGGGAAAAGGCACTTTTCCTCAGGGACCTGGAGCTCTACCGCGACGAGAGGGTCCCCCTGAGGACCTGCCTGGACCTGGTCCGTTCATGGGCCGTTCGCTTCGATGTCGAGTACCTGCTCGGGCAGAGGTTCTTCATGCCCTTCCCCGACGAACTGATGGAACTGAGCGAGTGCTCATCGAGGAGGGACATGTGGTGACGGAGGGATCACAGCGCAACATCGCGCCCGGGCGCTCGGGGGCCATAGGTACAGCGTCCTGGTCGCCGGATGAAGGGGGGGCGACACGGACAGGATGCTCACGCGTACCCGTCGAAGTCGTAATTGATCCGGGTCGTCCGCGAGGCGCACTCCGCGCTCCTCCCGATCGCGTCGCGGATGTCGTTCCTCAGGAGCGTAGGATTGAGCGCCCCCACGACCGCACCGACTGGCTGGCCGGAGCAGAAGGTCATGAACGTCGGGACGCCCATGACGCCGAAGTTGAAGGCCGCGCTCGTGTGCCTTTCGGTGTCGATGCGGGCGAAGTCGGCCTCGCTGGACAGCTCTCTCGCCATTTCCCTGAAGACCGGCTCTACCGCCCTGCAATTGGGGCATGTCCTCGTGTAGAACTCCACGACCACGGGTCGCCCTGCATTCCGGATCCTCTCCAGGATCGTCGCGCCCTCGAGCTCCTCGATGTCGCTTCCCATGCACACACCCGGGTGAAATTGGGCCTCGCTGGATTTTTACCTTTCGATTTGACCGCTGTGTCGCATAATCTGGCCATCGGGTCACCGTTCATAATGGGAATTGAGTCGGCAATGATCGGCTAATCGATGATACTGCACGGATCGTCGGGCCAGATGTCAACGAATTGTGAAATAAGGCAGATTTGACCGGCGTCGGGGTGACCGGCGCAGACTAACACGCGGTCGGAACGCAGCTGGTGGGCGTTCGGCGATGGCCGTGAACGGTGAAGCGGGCTCAGTACACGTAGTTGTGCCAGGTGGGCGGGTCGGGCTTGAGGCCCTTTCGCTCGCGGATCTGCCTGACGACCTTCTCCTGGATCTCGCGCGGGACGATGTCGAACCCCGAGTGCTCGGTGGTCCACAGCGCGCGGCCCTGCGTCGCCGACCTGATGGCCCCGGCGAAGCCGAACATCTCGGCCACGGGGGACTTGGAAACGATCTGGGCCATGTCGCCCTGGTCCGCGTCCATGGTCTCGATGACCGAGCGGCGGGACTGAAGTTGCCTCGTCGCTGCGCCCATGAGGTCCTGCGGGATGGTGATGAACACCCTCTGCATCGGCTCGAGGAGGACGTCGTCCGCCTGGAGGAGCGCGCCGTAGATCGCGGCCTTCACGGCGGGAAGCACCTGTCCCGGGCCTCGGTGGATCGAGTCCTCGTGGAGCTTCGCGTCGACCAGCTTCACCTTGACCCTGTTGACGGGCTCGTTCGCGAGGGGCCCTGTCTTCATGGCGGTCTCGAAGCCCTCCTCTATGAGCTCCATGGTCTCGTAGAGGTACTGGATGCCCTTCGTCGCGTCGATCAGGAGGTTCTGGCCGTGTATCGAGACGATCTTCCTGGCCTCTTCCTTCTCGAGGCCGCACTGGACGAACGTGTCGATGATCTCCTTCTGGTCCTTCTTTCGGACCTTCCCCATGTGGACCTTGCCCTCGCGGATCGCCTCCGCTGCGGCGAGGGGCAGTGGCTCGACCTCGATGTAGAAGCGGTTATGCTTGTTGGGGGACTTCCCCTCGAATGGCCCGGCCTTCTTGTGGACGGTCTCGCGGTAGACGACGATCGGCTGGGAGGAGACCACGTCGACGCCGTGCTCGGTGATGATCCTGTTCTGAACGATCTCGAGGTGGAGCTCGCCCATGCCAGAGATGAGCGACTCGCCCGTCTCCGGGTTTATCTCGATCTGGATGCTCGGGTCGGCCTTGCCCACCTTCCGGAGGACCTCGATCAGCTTGGGGAGGTCCTTGACGTGCTTGGCCTCGATGGCGACGGTGACCACGGGCTCGGAGATGTGGACGATCCGCTCGAAGGCCTCGAGCTCCGGATCGGAGGTCACGGTCGAGCCAGCGATGGCATCCTTGAGGCCAACCGAGGCGACGATGTTCCCTGCGATGATGCGTTCCACGTTGATGCGGTCGGGGCCGACGAAGAGGGAGACCTGCTGCACACGGTTCGGCTTGGGCATCCCGATGATGTGGAGCTCCTGGCCCTTCTCGATCGTGCCGGAATAGAGCCGGCCGGCGGCTATCTCACCCGCGTGGGGGTCGAGGAATATCTTCGTGACCATGAACACCGTCGGACCGTTCTTGTCGACCGTGATCATGGACCGCCCCTCCTTCGACTCGATGTCGCCGTGCCAGATGTGTGGGATGCGGTACTTCTGGGCCACCAGGGGGTCCGGGAGGTGGGTGATGACCATGTCGAGGAGGATCTGGTGGACCGGCGCCTTTTTAGCGAGCGCCTTCTGGTCCTCGTTCGCGAGATGGTCGTAGATGTCCTTGAACGTTAAACCCGTCGCCTTCATGTACGGGACCGAGATGGCCCAGTTGTAGTATGCGGAGCCGAAGGAGACGGAGCCGTCCTCCACGTTGATGCCCCACTCGTTCTTGAACTCCGCTGGCACCATCTTCCTGATGAGCTGGTTGACCTCCTTGATGATCGCGATGAACCGCTCCTGCATCTGCTCGGGCGTGACTCGGAGCTCGTTGATCAGGCGGTCGACCTTGTTGATGAAGAGGGTGGGTTTGACCTTCTCGCGGAGTGCCTGCCGCACCACGGTCTCGGTCTGCGGCATAACGCCCTCCACGGCGCAGACGACGATGATGCAGCCGTCAACGGCGCGCATCGCCCTCGTCACGTCTCCCCCGAAGTCGACGTGCCCGGGCGTGTCGATCAGGTTGATGAGGTACTCCTCTCCTTTGTAAACATGGACCATCGAAACGTTAGCGGAATCGATCGTGATGCCGCGCTGCTGCTCGTCCTCGTGGAAATCGAGGAGGAGTTGCTTTCCCGCGAGGTCCTCGGACATCATGCCGGCGCCCGCGATGAGGTTGTCGCTTAGCGTGGTCTTCCCGTGGTCGATGTGCGCCGCGATATCGATGTTCCTTATGTGCGACAGCTTGTCCATTATGGCTGTCGCTTTCATTATGTTGTCCTCTTTCCTTCCCATAGGTCAGGCCTCCGGTGGCTCAGCGGGCGGACGAGGCCACGCGCTCGAGCTCCTCCTTGCGAGAGACGCTGAAGCTCTCCATCTCCTTCTTGGACGCGCGGACGATCTCCGTCGCGAGGCAGTCGGAGATGCTCTTCCGGCTCTTGTGGGTCGCACGCATCGCACCCTGGCAGATGTTGCCGAGGGCGATGTCGAGCCTCCGTGAGGGGGAGACGTCGACGGCCTTGGGGACGGAGATGCCCCCGAACCTGAGCCTTGTGATCTCCTCCCGCGGGGCGGAGTTCTCAAGGGCGTCGACCAGGACCTGCAGGGGATTCTGCTTGGTCCGCTTGGCGATGAGGTCGAAAGCCTCCTCAACAACCTTGTAGGACTTCGATTTCTTCCCGGTGAAGTCCTCCGTGAGCATCATCCTGTTGATGAGCCTCTCCACGATCGTGATCCTCTGCTTTCCGAAGGCGCGGCTCGCGTGCCTGCCGCCAGTGTGCGGCACACCCTGGAGGGTGAGGTTGATGTAGCGGACGAGGCCGGGGTCGTGCACCGCGACCTCCGCGATGTCGTACCTGCCGAAGAGCTTCGTTATATTGTCTGGCATCGTCCTCACCTCTGCGGCTTCTCCTTCCGTCCCCGGACCATCTCGTTGAGCGAGACGCCGTTGACCTTGATGACCTTGTACCTGATGCCCGGGAGGTCCCCGTAGGAACGGCCAAGCCGGCCCCCGATCCCCTCGACGAGGACCTCGTCGTGCTCGTCGATGAAGTTGATGGCCCCGTCGCCGACGGCGAATGCGGTGATCTGCCGGCCGTTCTTGATGAGCTGTATCTTGACGCACTTCCTGATGGCGGAGTTCGGCTGCTTGGCCTCGATGCCGACCTTCTCGATGACTATCCCGCGCGCCTGTGCGGACCCCTCGAGGGGGTCGGCCTTCTCCCTGAGACGGAGCATGCGCCTCTTGTAGTAGTGGTCTGCCCACCGATACCTCTTGCGGTCTTCCTTGAGCTTTCGCGCAGCGTACAGTCCTCTTGCCAACCTACCACCTTTTCCGTTGGGGGCGCACTATTACGACATCTGGTATTTAAGACTTACATCTGATCGATGGGGGCACCGTTCCCTCTGCGATATCATCGTCCATCGGACCCTGTCCGTCCCGGTCGGGACCGTCGGCCCGCCAAGGGGAGGGGGATATGACCGAGGGCTGCGTTCGATCCACCATGGCTCGATAGCGTCGTCCTCCGGTCGCCCGATAACGAGGGATGGCCAACGGAGAGTTCCGACCAGGGAGGTGATCTGGGGCCACGGGCATTTGGGTCAGGCTTCGACCTCGACCGTGACCCACATCCCGTCCTCGAGCCTGAGGCTCTCCCTGAGCTGTTCGCTCGCCACGAGCTCGACGACATCGACATGCCCGCCCATCTGTGGCCTCACAAGGACGCAGTCGGCGACGTCGTTGAGCTTCGCCCTGAAGCATCTCACCGGGCCGTATGTCCTCCCGGTCTCGACGAAACCGTCGAGGGTAATGCTCGGGAGCCCGTCGAGGAGCCTGAGCTTCGGCCGCTCCTTGATCGCGACCTGGATGTTGAGGGTCCCGGGGTACGGCTTGAAACCGAAGGCCTGCTCGATCTGCTCCTGGTAACCCTTCCTCGCGACGAAGAATTGCCCCTCGCCGAAACCCGAGGACACCATCCCCCAGAAGATGAGGCGCTCGCGGACCTCGAAGATGCGGACGTAATCGATGTACTCCTGGAAGAGGAACTCCACGCCCTCCTTCGTCAGTTTCAACGATTGCCGCGGCCCGGCGTGCTGGCGCTCGAGGAGGCCGGTCCCGAGGAGGTTCAGGACCATCCTCGATGCGCTCTGCTGGGTGACGCCGACCCTCTTGGCAAGCTCCCTCGTCCGGATCGGCACGTGGTGGTCGGTGCCGCCAAGGAGCGCGAGCTCCTTGAGTATCTGGAGGTCGCGGTAGTTCATCCCCCGGATGATGCGGCGATGCGTAATTAAGAGTATCGAGGCCATCGAAAAGACGCCGCGCATCGTTCGCCAGGGCCGCCCCGGATCGCGTTCCGTCGCCGGTCGATACGGGTCCGCTTTCGCTGTCCGGTATTTATAGGGGAACCAGGATGTGCCACCGGTGAACGCAGTATGTCTCGATCGCACGTTCGGTCTGTAACACCGGGGAACGGGCACGCCGCGCGAGATCGCCGGGCCGAAGGGCTCGACGTGCCGCTGGAGTTCAATTTCGGGTTCGATATCGTGGACAAGTGGGCGGAGGACAGGACGAAACTCGCCCTTATATCCGTGGACCAGAGCGGCGATTCCGCCCGCTATCACACCTTCTACACGCTAAGCCAGGAGTCGAACCGCTTCGCGAACGTGCTACGCGGGATGGGCCTACGGAAGGGGGACAGGGCCCTCGTCATCCTGAACAGCGTGCCCGAATGGTACATCGTGATGATCGGCATGATCAAGCTAGGCGTCGTCCCGATGCCCGGCACGACCCAGCTCACGCCGAAGGACATCGAGTACCGGCTGAACCGCTCCGAGGCAACGATGGTCATCACGGACATGGTCCACACCGGCCGCATCGAGCGCGTGGTCGATAAGTGCCCGTCGGTGAGGCACCTCATGTCGATCGACTGCCACATGGAGGGATGGACCTGCTACACATCGGAGATGGCGGCGGCATCCCCCTTGCTATCCCGAGTGGATGTCGAGGCCACGAGGTCTGACGACCCGATGTGGATCTACTTCACGTCCGGCACGACGGGGCATCCGAAGATGGTGCTGCACGCGCAGAGGTACGCCCTCGCCCACGAGGTGACGGCCCGGTACGCGCAGGACCTGAGGCCGACGGACCTCCACTGGACCGTATCGGACACCGGCTGGGCGAAGGCCGCCTGGGGGAAGCTCTTCGGCCAGATGATCGTTGGCGCGGCCATCATCCAGTGGGAGACCCCGGGCCGTTTCGTCCCGGACAAGCTCCTTGAGCTCATGGAGCGCTATGGCGTTACGTCCTTCTGCGCGCCCCCGACCGTGTACAGGATGCTCATACAGAAGGACCTGCGCAGGTACAGGCTGACGTTGAGGCACTGCATGTCGGCGGGGGAGCCTTTGAACCCGGAGGTCATCAGGGTCTGGCACGATGCTTTCGGCCTCGAGATATACGACTTCTACGGACAGACCGAGACCGTGTGCATCGTCGCCAACACCCCCCGCTTCCCGCTCCGGTACGGCTCGATGGGGAAGCCGACGCCCGGGCACGACGTTCGGATCGTCGACGATGAGGGCGGACCGGTCCCTGACGGCGAGGAGGGCAACATCGCCATCTACCTGGGCGGCGGGCGCCCGCCCGGCCTCATGCTCGAGTACTGGAAGGACCCCGAGGAGATGGCAAAGGCGTTCAGGGGCGACTTCTACTACACCGGCGACCGCGGATACGTCGATGCGGACGGCTACTTCTGGTTCGTTGGCCGCTCCGACGACGTGATAAAGTCCTCCGGGTACAGGATCGGACCGTTCGAGGTCGAGTCCGCCCTGATGACGCACCCGGCGGTGGCCGAATGCGCGGTCGTCGGCGTCGAGGACCCCGAGGGGATACGGGGGATCGTCGTGAAGGCCAACGTCGTCCTGGCCCACGGTTACGAGCCATCGGAGGCGCTCACCCGGGAACTGCAGGACCACGTGAAAAAGGGCACGGCGCCGTACAAGTACCCGCGGATCATCGAGTACGCGGAGGATCTTCCCAAGACGGTGTCGGGCAAGATACTGCGCAGGGAACTGAGGAAGAAATGACCTGCCCTGCACCCCGCCGTTGCTGCCGATCCAGCATCCGCCCGACCGCGTCATCGACGGTGCCGGACCACCTCGAGCTCCAGCGGCTCCCCGCGTCTGTCGTACGCCCTCCATGACCGCATGTTGTAAGGGCTGGCAACGATTATATGGACCTCTCCAAGGCGGCCGAAGAACTCGATGTCCGCGTCGGAGGGATAGGGGTGGGGCGAGGGGTGGCTGTGAAGGCTGCCCGCAACGGTGGGATCGATGGGGAGCATGTGGAGCCTGAAGAGCGCGCTGTCGGTGCCTGATATGGTGCCCGGAAGCAGGAGGAGCTCGTCTATCACATCGCCGTTCCGGCGCAGCAGGGCGCCGAACTCGTTCGGATGGCTGTCGCGGGAAGCCTCGATGGCCATCTCGAGGAGGTCCCTCGCCACTCGACGGAGCATGACGCCGCTACGGCGTTCGGTCTATTATACTGTTCGGAACGGACACCCAGGGATGCCGTTTGGGCGCCCGGTCTAGAGATGCGTGGCGCCTGCCAGACCCGGGCGAGACCGCGCGGTGGACGCCCTGTCGATCCCGGGAAAAGGCATAACTATCCGGTCCCCGATGCTTCGTGGATGATGTTCAGGGACAGGCTCAACGCCGCCATCGGGTCGTCGGGCTCGCTCCTCTGCGTGGGGCTCGACCCAGACCCGGACCACCTCCCGGCGGTCGTTCCGAGGACCCCGGAGGGTGTGCTGGAATTCTGCCTCAGGACAGTGGAAGCCACCAGGGAGCACGCGGCGGCCTTCAAGCCCAACGCCGCTTTCTTCGAGGCCATGGGTCACGAGGGCGTTTGGGTCCTCGAGGAGGTCAGGCGCGCCATACCTCGCGACAGGATCGCGATACTCGACGGGAAGAGGGGGGACATAGGGAACACGGCGAGGATGTACGCGACCGCGATCTTCGACAGGATGGGCTTCGATGCGGCCACGGTCAGCCCGTACCTAGGCCGGGAATCGCTCCTGCCGTTCCTCGAGCGCCGCGACCGCGGCACCTTCGTGCTCTGCCGGACCTCCAACCCAACGGCCGGGGAGGTCCAGAACGCCAGGACGGGGGACGTCCCGCTCTATATCGCGATAGCGAGGATGGCCGCCGAGATGGGGGATGGCAACGCGGGCCTGGTGGTGGGCGCGACCGTGCCGGAGGCCATCGCCGAGGTCAGGCGCATCGCCCCCGCCGCCCCGCTGCTGGTCCCCGGCGTTGGAGCCCAGGGGGGCGACCTCGCGGCCCCGGCCGCCGCCTCGGGGACCGGCCCGGTGCTGATAAACGCTTCTAGGTCGATAATCTACGCCTCGGGTGAAGGGGACTATGCGGAGGCGGCCGGCCGCGCGGCGGCGGAGATGGCCGAACGCATCGCGAACGCCCGTCCATCCTGACGCCGAAAGGCGTGATTGGCATTCCGGATCCGTCGGCGACCGAACCGCAAACTCTTATATGGTGCCCTGCCCATAATGGCCCGAGGTGAGATATTGGTGATAGCTTACGTCCTCATCAGCACCGAGCCCGGCATGGAGCAGGCGATACTGAAGACGCTCCAGAAGGCCGAGGGCATCGTCGAGATACACCCGCTCTTCGGCGAATACGATATAATGGGGAAGGTTGAGGCGGAGGGTATCACGCACCTTAGCGAGATCGTCGAGAAGATCCGCCAGGTCGAGGGGATCAAGGGTACAAAGACCTACACCGGTGCGGTCTTCAAGTGAGACGGGTGCTCCCGTGGGACACCTCACGCCCCTGATGAAGCAGTACCTTTCCATAAAGGCACAGCACGAGGACGCCATCCTGCTCTTCAGGATGGGGGATTTCTACGAGACGTTCTACGAGGATGCGAGGGTCGCCGCGAGGGAACTGAACATCGTCCTCACCGCGAGGGACAAGGGGGTGGATGGGGAGAAGGTCCCTCTCGCGGGCATCCCGCACCACGCGCTCGACGCGTACCTCGCCAGGCTCATCGAGAGGGGGCACAGGGTCGCCATCTGCGAGCAGATGGAGGACCCGAGCAAGGCGAAGGGGCTCGTCGAGAGGGCGGTGGTCAGGGTCATCACGCCGGGCACCGTCGTCGAGGAGAGCCTTCTATCGGGAAGCGCGAGCAATTACCTGGCCTCCGTCGCGATATCGGGAGGACGCGTTGGCATCGCCGCCCTCGATACCTCCACCGGCGAGTTCATGGCCACCGAGATGGAGGGGGAGGGCGCTGTCGAGGAAGCCGCCGCCGAGATCGTCCGGCTCAGCCCCGCGGAGGTGCTCATCCCGAGAGGAGAGCCCGCGCCGGAGGCGCTGACCTCGGCCGCGGGGGACGCTGGCGCGGTCATGACTCCGTGGGACCCCCTTGCCTACGAGGAGGATGTCGCCCGCGACAGGCTGCTGCGGCACTTCGGGGTAGCGAGCCTCGACGGTTTCGGTTGCGCCGGCCGGAGCGCCCTGATCGCCGCGGCGGGGTCCGCGCTCGATTACGCGGGCAGGATGCAGGGCGGGACCCTCTCGCACGTATCCTCCCTCCGGGTCTACAGCGACGCGGACCACATGGTCCTCGACCCGGTCACGCTCAGGGACCTCGAGGTGTTCGAGAACGTGCGCGACGGGGGGAGGCAGGACACGCTCTTCGAGGTCCTCGACCTGGCCCGCACGTCCATGGGCTCGAGGCGACTGGCACACTGGCTCCGCGAACCCCTGCTCGACGTGGAGAGGATAAACGCCAGGCTCGACGCCGTCGACGAGCTCAGGCGGGACGTCCTCGCGAGGAAGGAGGCGCGGGGCCTCCTCTCCGACATCGCCGACCTCGAGAGGCTCGTCGGCCGGGTCGTCGGCGCCAGGGCCTCTCCGAGGGACCTCATCGCGCTCAGGGACTCCATCGTCCGCAGCGGCGAACTGGGGACGCGACTCGCGCCGTCATCGCCGCTTCTCGCGGCCGCCATCGCCGGTATGGCGGACCTGGAGGACGTCGCCTCGCTCATCGGAGGGGCCATCGTTGACGATCCGCCGGCCCACGCCCGGGACGGTAACGTCTTCCGGGAAGGCCACTCGCCTGAGCTGGACGGCCTGCGCGCCGTCCTGAGGGACGGCGGGGCATGGATGGCGTCCTTCGAGGCCAGGGAGAGGGCTCGCACGGGGATCAGGAGCCTCAGGATCGGGCACAACAAGGTCTTCGGCTACTACATCGAGGTGTCGAGGGCCAACCTCGAAAGGGCGCCGGAGGACTACGAGAGGAAGCAGACCCTCGCCAACGCTGAACGGTTCATCACACCCGAACTGAAGGAGGTCGAGGCCAGGGTCCTCGGGGCCAGGGGCCGCATCGAGTCCCTCGAGCAGGAGCTCTTCGACAGGCTGCGCGAGGATGTGGCGACCCGGGCGGCCGACATCAAGGCGATGGCCGAGGGGGTCGCTACCGTGGACGCGCTTGCCGCACTGGCAGAGCGCGCCGACCTCGGGAATTACGCCAGGCCCATCGTCGACGGGGGCGACCAGATCGTGATCATCGGCGGAAGGCACCCGGTCGTCGAGGCGCACCTCGAAGCGCCGTTCGTCCCGAACGATACACGGCTCGACGGCGGGGACTATCGGCTGATGCTGATCACGGGGCCGAACATGGCCGGCAAGTCGACGTACATGCGCCAGGTCGCCCTGGTGACGCTCATGGCCCAGGCCGGTTCTTTCGTCCCCGCGGAGCACGCCACCGTCGGGACCGTCGACCGGATATTCACGAGGGTCGGGGCATTCGACGACCTTGTCCACGGTCAGTCGACCTTCATGGTCGAGATGCTCGAGCTCGCGAACATCCTCCACTCGGCGACCGGGCGGAGCCTCGTCCTGCTCGACGAGATCGGCCGCGGGACCAGCACCTTCGACGGGATGAGCATCGCATGGGCGGTCGCCGAGCACATGGCCGACCCGAAACGCTCGGGCGCGAAGACGCTCTTCGCGACCCACTATCACGAGCTCACCGCGCTGGAGGAGAGGCTCAAGGGCGTGAGGAACCTCAACGTCGCGGTGAGCGACGAGGGGCACGGGCTCGTCTTCCTCCGGAAGGTGGTCCCGGGACCGAGCCTGCGGTCGTACGGCATCCAGGTCGCGAGGCTCGCCGGGCTTCCGCCCAGCGTCATCGAGCGATCGAACGAGATACTCGCGGTCCTCGAGGGGCGGCAGACCCCGGACGTGCCGCGGCCGAGGAAGCGGGTGACGCAGCACGTGCTCTTCCATGAGAGCGAGGCGGAGCGCGCGCTGCGCGAGATGGACGTCGAGAACATGACGCCCGTGGAGGCGCTGAACGCGCTCGCCGAGCTTCGGAAGAGGGTCGGCAGGTGAGGCGGCCATCCGGACCCAACTTCGTGTCATGGCAGAGGTCCCAGGTCCGCCTCCCTGTAGGGCCGCAGGCCGAGCTCCTCCATCGCGTCGCGGACCATCGCCCTCTGCTCCCCGCTGAGCCCCTTCCGGTGGACGTAGACGCCGTCGGCGCCGCTGTTGCGCGCCGCCCGCTCCAGCATCCCGGCATCGAAGGAGCCCATGTGGTACGAGGGGATCATGTGGCCGAAGGAGGCGCGCATCCCGAGGGCGATGTCGGTGAAGCGGGGGGCGTAGTGGCCTCCCCCGACGCCGACCAGAACGACCGGCATCGGCTCGGCGCCCTCCATGACGTCGGCCACGGCCTGGGCCACGGCCCGCCCCGCCGCGGGGTCGCGCCACTCCGCCTCCGATGAGCCGATCTCGATGAAGAACGCCGGCGTCCCGAGGGCGGGGCCGTGGTGGGTGACCTCGAAGGCGACGGCGTGATCGAGCCCGCGGGCGTGTTCCTTCAGCCGGCGGAGCGCGGCCGTCATGAGGTGAGGGGCGGCGGGGGCGAGCGCCCGGGGCTCACCGCCGAAGTCGGCGCCCGCATGGTTCCCGGGGGGAT
>JAKEGO010000030.1 GCA_022615805.1 Thermoplasmata archaeon | reverse complement strand
GGTTCTCGTCTCACCCTCGTTCGAATCTGGTCAACTCCTTTCTTAATGAGCATCGGGGCTGTCACTACAACATTAATGGGGTGACAGCCCCGACCAGATTCGAACTGGTGTCGAGAGATCCAGAGTCTCCCATGATAACCGCTACACCACGGGGCTAACGCCGTTTGATGGTAAAACTGGTATTTGACGGTTGCGATTGACGCGCGTCCCCGCCGCCTTACCGCCGCGCCTTCCGCCGTCCGGGCGATCATCCTTCACGCATTGCGAGCGCTTCGTCCGGGCGATGACAGGTATATCTATGACGAGCGCATTATGACGACAGCATCACGGGGTATGACAATGGCCCATGACGAGAGGATGACGAAGGACTTCGTCCGCGATATCGTGGACGCGCACCTGGCCAGCGGACGCTTCGGCCAGCGTGTCCACACGCGGTTCCCCCCGGAGCCCAACGGATACCTCCACATCGGCCACGCCAAGTCGATCGTCCTCAACTTCGGCATCGCGGAGGAGTACGGCGGGAAGTGCAACGTGCGCTTCGACGACACCAATCCCGTCAGGGAGGAAGAGGAGTTCGTCGACTCGATCCTCGAGGACGTCCGATGGCTCGGCTATGACTGGGAGGACCGGCTCTTCTACGCGTCCGACTACTTCGACCAGCTCTACGAATGGGCGGTCGACCTCATCCGCAAGGGATGGGCCTACGTCGACGACCAGACCGTGGACGAGATACGCGCCCAGAGGGGCGACCTCACCACGCCGGGGACGCTGAGCCCGTTCAGGGACAGGTCCGTCGATGAGAACCTCGACCTCTTCGCCAGGATGCGGGCCGGCGAGTTCGCCGAGGGCGAGCGCGTGCTCCGGGCCAAGGTCGACATGTCCCACCCGAACATGAACATGCGGGACCCGATCATGTACCGGGTCCTCCATGCTACGCATCACAACACCGGTGACAGGTGGTGCATCTACCCCTCATACGACTGGGCGCACGGACAGTCCGATTCCATAGAGGGGATAACGCAGTCCATATGCACGCTCGAGTTCGAGAACCACCGACCGCTCTACGACTGGCTCCTCGACCGGCTCGGCGTCCACCACCCCCAGCAGATCGAGTTCGCCCGCCTGAACATCTCCTACACGGTCCTCTCGAAGCGGAGGCTCCGCCAGATGGTGGAGGACGGCCTAGTGTCCGGATGGGACGACCCGAGGATGCCGACCCTTCGCGGGATGAGGCGGCGCGGCTACCCGCCCGCGGCCCTTCGCGACTTCCTCTCGAGGATCGGCGTGGCAAAGGTCAACTCGACCATCGCCTTCGAGACCCTCGAGCACTCCATCCGGGACCACCTGAACAGGACGGCGAGGCGGTTCATGGGCGTGCTCGATCCGCTCCCCGTCACGATAGAGAACCTCCCCGCCGACCTGGATGACACTATGGACTTCGCTGTCAACCCGGAGGACCCAGGCGCTGGCACGCGCGCCATTCCGTTCTCCGCCGACCTTGTCATCGAGCGGGACGACTTCATGGAGGACCCCCCGAAGGGGTTCCACCGGCTCGCCCCGGGGCGGGAGGTGCGCCTCAGGAACGCCTACCTCGCCACGTGCACCGAGGTCGTCAGGGACGGATCGGAGGTGACCGGCCTCGTCTGCAGGGTCGACCCCGGCTCCCGCGGGGGGAACGCTCCCGACGGAAGGCGCGTCAAGGGTACCATACACTGGGTTTCCGTCCCCCACGCCGTCGAGGCCGAGGTCCGCCTCTTCGACCGCCTCTTCACCGTGGAGGACCCGATGGCGGGCGATGGCGACTTCATGTCGTACATCAACCCGGACTCGCTCGTGGTCCGGAAGGGCTGTAAGGTGGAACCCGCCGTCACCGGGATCGGCCCGGGCGAGACCTTCCAGTTCGAGAGGCTGGGGTACTTCTGCGTCGACCCGGATACGACCGACGGGCACCTGGTCATCAACAGGACGATAACGCTTAGGGACACGTGGGCGCGGATACGGGGCGAACGTTAATAAAACTAATTTTAACAATTATCAGCACCGAGCCTACGGTACCCGAAATCCTTAAATGGGCTTCTGTAAATAGTCGAGCAGGGGTAAAGTCAAATGAGAAAAAACCTTGGTATAGTATTATTTATTATCGGTATAATCATATTGATTGTTTTCTTTATTATTGTTATCTATAATGCTGCTCAATCAACCGCCTGATGTCAATGACTGTCAAACAGATGCTGGCATCATAGCACGAGGTTTCGATCCTGATGCACAAAATGCATACGAAGGAGCACTGCCCCTCCAAATGTGCTCTGGTGTCGGCTTGTTAGTTGGAATCCCATTTACAGTTGTTGGAAGCTAACAATATATGGTTCCGAAACCATTCAAGCGGTCGCGGTAATTACCGGACCTATTACGACGACCGCGACCGGCGCGGTCCTCCACGGGATCATTACGACGACCGAGACCGCCGCGGGCCGCCTCGCGAGAACGACGATGGGCGTTACCCGCCGCCGCCAGGGTACGATGACCCGCGGCGCCCGCCGCGCCCGTAGGTCCCTGCAGGGAGATCTTCACCGCCATCTAGGCCCGTTGACGTGCGGGATATCTTGCCGTCAGCGATGGCCTTCTCGACAGTAACGCGAGAAACCAGGTCCACAATGTCCATGATGGGCCCCTGGTCCCATGATGGGACATGATCCCGGAGAACGTGTCGAAGTGCGCTGAGAGGAAAGGGTACCTGGGTGGCCAGCTTCACCGTCAATAGTTACCGTACCCGTTGATCTCTGAGTACCAGTCGAGGACCATGAAGGTCGCGATGTTCACCGAGATCACGATGTATGTAAGCACATGGTGCGGCTGGGCAACTGCCTTCTCGAAGGCGATGACGTCGAGGAGGAACAGCTCAGCCAGGACACCGATTATGGTGCCCTGTAAAGATCCTCCTAGTGCATGTACGAGTGCCGGCGCCCCCATCCGATTCCCGCATCTTGTATCCGATGCCGGCTTTTATCCTTTTCGGTGCAATGACACGGGTTGGCACG
>JAKEGO010000189.1 GCA_022615805.1 Thermoplasmata archaeon | reverse complement strand
CGACTTGATCCTGTGTCCACCCGCCCCCTCCCCCCAGGACGGGATTGGAACGCTCCGCCCCCCCGAGCCGAGAAAGATACACCCCACGGCTCGCTCGTGCGGGACAAGCCCGGTGCCGCAAGGCGGTCGCAACAAAGACCGCGGGTCCCCTTCAGCCACGGGTCGCCACAAGCTCGATTGAAGTGGGACCTCTTCGCGATGTCCCCCAGGGCCCATGAAATGACATCGATGCACCGATATCCTTAATAAGGTCAGGTGGAGTGCATTCGAGAACGGAGTCGGAACGCATTGCTCGTTATCTCCGCGATGATCCTTGGTGGATTGGCCGCCCTCAATTTCGGCGCCGAGTTCCTGGTGGAGGGCAGTGCATGTATGGCTCGCCGGTACGGGGTGAGCCACCTCGTGATCGGCCTCACCATCGTGGCCCTCGGCACGAGCCTGCCGGAGATGATGGTCAGCACCCAGGCTTCCCTCGACGGGAGGGGCGACATCGCCCTCGGGAACGTTGTCGGATCGAACCTCTTCAACGTCGCGATCATCCTCGGATTGAGCGCGCTCATTCGGAACGTCAACTCGAGCGAGCAACTGATCAAGAGGGACGCGCCCATCATGATCGCCGTCTCGCTGCTGCTCCTCCTGATCCTCATCGATGGGACGATCTCTCGCCCGGAGGCTCTCATCCTGTTCGTCGGCATCGTCGCCTATGTCTTCGGATTGATCGCAATAGAAAGGAAGAATAAAAGGGCCTGCGAGAACGATGTCGGCCGTGACCATTATAAACACGGCATCGCCGGGGACCTCGCCCTCGTGCTCGGGGGGCTCGGCGCCCTCGTCGTCGGCGCTCGCCTGCTCCTCATCGGCGCGGTGGACCTCGCAAAGAGCATCGGCGTCACGGAGGCCGTTATCGGACTGACCCTCGTGGCCACCGGGACCAGCCTGCCGGAGCTGGCGACGTCCCTGGTCGCCACCCGGCGGAAGGAGTACGACATCGCCATCGGCAATGTCGTCGGCTCCAACATCTTCAACATCCTCGCCATCCTTGGCGTGTCCGGACTCCTCCGTCCGATAGAGATGGTCGACATGACATTGGTGGACATATACGTCATGATCGGCGTATCCTCGCTGCTCCTGCTTTTCATGTTCACAGGTCGACGGATATCCCGATGGGAGGGGATCACCTTCCTCGCCATCTACACCGGCTACATGTACTACCTGGCCAGCCTTTGAGCGGTGCCGCAGCCTCCCGAGCCCTTATTATCCCATGTGTCGTTCGGAGCACATGCCCGTCCGCACCATCACGACTGGCGTCAACCTGTCATGGCCGATCGACCTCGGCGTCATCGAGGAGGCCGCCGCATTCAACGCCCGGGCGAGGGACGCCATCGAGGCCACGGGCGTCGAGGTGCAGAGCACGCGGGTCGTCACGCAGCCATGGGTGGATTACATGGGCGCGAGGCCGGTGGACGAGATCGTCGACGCGGCCCTCGCGGTCGAGGGGGCGTGCGTCGCCAATGGGGTTGACTTCATCAGCCTCGGGGCGGTGCCTGGCTCCCATGCGGAGGCCTGCCCGCACGTCGTCGCCGCCACGGAGAGAGTGTCCCTTGCAGTGTCGATCGCCGACGGGATGACGGTGGACAGGGCGGCCGTCGATGCCGCGGCGAGGGCCATCGTCCGCATCGGGCGGACGACCGACCGCGGTGTGGGGAACTTCAGGTTCGGCGCCACTGCCAACTGCCCGCCGGACATCCCCTTCTTCCCGGCCGCGAGCCACGAGGGCGATATGTGCTTCATGCTCGGCATGGAGTGCGGCCAACTGGTGTACCAGGCGTTCGACGAGGTCGGCACGCTCGACGGCGCGGGGGCGGCGCTCGCCGGACTCTTCGAGGAGCGCCTCGCGCCGGTGGAGAACGCCGCGGTCGAGCTCGCCACCCGCGAGGGGGTCAGGTTCAACGGCATCGACGTGTCGACGGCCCCGGGACTGACGCCGGAGGGCAGCGTGGCCTTCGCTTTCGAGAGGCTCGGAATCGGCATGTTCGGCGCCCCCGGGACGCTCGCCGTCGCCGCCACCGTGACCGGCGCGCTGAAGCGGCTCCACCTGCGGACCTGCGGCTACTCCGGCCTGATGCTCCCCCTGCTGGAGGACGCCGGCCTCGTCCAGCGGTTCGACGAGGGGGTCTTCGGCCTGGAGAACCTGTTGCTCTACTCGACCGTCTGCGGCACCGGGCTCGACGCAGTCCCTCTCCCGGGGGACGTGGCTCCCGAGAAGGTCGCCGCCATCCTGCTCGACGTCGCCGCCCTCGCGGTGAAGCTCGACAAACCACTGTCCGCACGGCTGCTGCCGTTCCCCGATGGGGGCGCAGGCGAGAGGACGGACTTCCGTTCCGAGCACCTGCTCGATTGCACCATACCGGACATCCAATGAATCGCTGAACCTACCACGGCGATCGTCATCGCGGAATGCTCTGGACGGTCACAAATGGTCGGAACAAATATACGACCTGACCAACCTCAGGTACATCGAGTACACCGGAGGGTCATCATGAGGGTCGATCGCGAGGTCCCGGACTTCGACAGGCCGTCGCTGATGTTCAGGCTCGAGGATGTGCTCAAGTACCGTCTCCTCGGCGAACGGTACTACGGACGTGCGGTCGAACGGCTGGACCTGAGGGGGGACGAGATGGTCCTCGACCTAGGCTGCGGGGGCGGCGCCAGTTCGAGATGCATACTCCGCCGGCTCGGAGACGAGGGCCGCCTGATATGCCTCGACACATCCGGCAACCTCCTCGGGAGGGCGCGGAGACGCCTGGCGGGCGCCCGGAACGTGGAGTTCGTCGGCGAGGACATCAGGGACGCGGGCCTCGCGGAAGGGTCGGTGGATGCGGTGCTCGTATTCCATGTGATACATGATATTCCCTCGCGGGACAGGGGGCCTGTGGCATTGGCGATCGGCAGGGTAATGGCTCCCGGCGGGCGGCTCGTGGTCGTCGAGCCGACGAGGGCCAGCCACGGTATGTCCCCCGAAGAGGTGCGCCACCTGCTCTCGGAGGCCGGCCTGACCGAGGAGATGTCCGATTCGTCCGGGCACCACTACGTCGGCCTGTACAGGAAATAAGACCCTCTTTGCGTCGCCCAGTTGACGAGCGATTTCCGGGTTGGGAACAGGATGAAACAATGCCGACCGGTTTCCAAACACCCTGCGCCTGCCTCGACTAGGGTTCAAACCCTCCCTATGCATCATCCTTCGATTTAAGGTGGAAGTGAAATGGATGGTGCGGGG
>JAKEGO010000188.1 GCA_022615805.1 Thermoplasmata archaeon | reverse complement strand
GAACGGGTCGGGGACCTTGAACGACTGTCCGTCCGACTGGATGGTCCCGCCCCGGGACTTGAAGACATGGACGGGGTCGACGCCGATGAAGGAGTACCGGGCGGTCTTCTTCGTGCCCTCGACGGACTCGAGGAGGAAGCTCTCGCCCGGGAACCGCTCCCTGAGGGAGGCGTATGTGGAGAGGGGGTCGAGCTCGAAGCCGTCCTCTATCGCGACGGCGGTCGTCAGGGACCGCGCCGGGAAATCGGGCGCGTCCTCACTTCCCTGGGAGCCAAAATGAATCCCTTCTGGTCATGGTGGGTCGGCAATATAAACAATGTACTATAAAGCACTTGTTTGTGCGTTGATGTACATTTCGTGACCGCAGGCGAGGACATGCCGTCGAAGCATGCCTGTAACGCCAAACGGTTTCACGGCCTGGCCCGTCTCGCATCCGTGCGTGGCCATGTCGTGTTCGTGGACGAGTCGGGGGATCTCGGCCTCTCCTCCAGATCAACCAGGTCCATCACCATCTGTGCCGTCGCGACTGGGTCCTGTCGACGACTCGATGGGATACCGGGAAGGGTCCGAAGGAGACTCCATGTCAAGAAGCAGAAGGAGAAGTCGGAGCTCAAGTTCAGCAACTCGTCTTCACGCATCAGGGAGCGCGCGCTCGATTCGTTGGCGACCATGGAGGACGTCCGAGTGATTGCCCTGACGGTCCACAAGACGGGCTTCGTCAAGGACATCGAAGCAGATCCGGACGGATTCTACATGTCGCTCTGCGGAACGCTCGTCGGACATCTGCCCTTGGCGAGTGCCGCCCCAGGAAGGGTCAACCTCGTGTTCGACGCCCGTCGTGGTCCCAGGTCACGGGGCCTCGAATTCGACGGACAGATGGCCGCGAGGACGCGAGACGGTTACCGGGAGATGGGACTGATGGAGCCAGAGGTGGCCGTGTCGAGGTTCGACTCGCTCAACTCGGGAGGGCTTCAGATGGCAGACTTCGCAGCCGGTGCGATACACCGATGGCATGAGTCGGGGGACGACCGCTACCGCAAGATGATCGGGTCCAGGATCGTCCTCGACAGACTGTATGATGACGAGTGATGGCCGGGAAGAAAGGATGCAGACCCTGGCCGGATTGTGAATTGCGTGCGCCACTGGGTGCACATTTACCGGCTCAGGACTTACCTGCACAGATTCGATTGTCGAGTCAGTAGATAAGCCTTCGCCGTGGATGTAGTCCGGGGCGCTCGATGGGCGAGGTCCCGGCTCCGTCCATGACGCCCTCCACAACCATGGTGGTGACCCGGGAGGACGAGCGGGGCGGCAGGTGACGTGCCGGGGACACGGACCGCATGCGCAGTCCGCTGGGGCCGAGGCCGATCCCTTCCGGCCACACCGACCGACCCGTGTCGACGATGTACTACAGAACGGTCATCTGTCCATTGATGTGCATCTCTCTGACGGGGAGGAAGGGCCGGACCTTACATACGGGAGGGCGGGGGCGCCATCACAGGGTGCGGACGGCGGTCCCCGCCCGGGCCGACGGGGCATCCACACCCGCTTGCGTTACCATTGTCAGATGCGATACCACGACCGTCAGCCCAATGTACAGTCGGGAGGGGTATTGAGAGGCCGTAGCGGCACTAGGGGATGCACCCTGCCCCGACACACACCTTGTGAGCGATGACACCGGGACGACGGGGGCACCCCTGCCCGCCGCGCACCCGTAGGATCGAGGGACGCCCCCCGCGGGCGCCCCGAGACATGGAGGAAACTGGTACGGATGTCACCAGGCATGCTGCACTGGGCGCAGGCCCAAGGTTCCGGCCTCGCGGACCTCAAGAGGAAGGCGTTCAGGCTGGGCCTCGACGTGGGCGAGAACAACCACATCGAGACCGTCGGCTGGGTGAGGTCCGAGCTGACGGCGATCATGAACGCCGCCATCAAGGAGGGCGCGCTGAAGGAGGTGCGCGAGGTCTACGAGCGTGGCAAGCGCGAGGGCGCCGCCAAGAGGCACAGGCAGGTCGCGGGGCAGAGGGGCGCGTCGGCCGTCCCCGCCGCGGCCCCCGCGTCCGCGAGGCGCGCCCCGCGACCCGCCCCTGCGGCGCCCGGGCCTCGGAAGGACCCGGAGGGCTTCGTCGAGCGGATATCCCCGCAGCAGGGCCTGAAGTCCACGATCAGGACGATGCAGCGCGTGTCGAGGGACCCCGAGGCCAAGAAGGACCTGAACGCCCTCTTCGCGGGCATATTCGACATGCAGGAGCGCATCCTGGACCTGGGGCCCGGACCCGACAGGAAGACCACCTTCGAGGCGGGGTTGAGGCTCCTCTACGACGCGGGGTGGGTCGAGGAGTGCGAGCTCGCGTCGTTCGACGAGGCGAAGGCCGTCGTCACGCTGAGGTCCACGACCGCGATAGCGAAGGCGTTCGGGCACAGCGCCGTGCCTCTCTGCCAGCCGATATGCAACCTCCTCGAGACCATAGGCAGGAGGACCTTCGGGGTGTCGGTGGCCGTCACGGAGCTCGAGTGCGGCGCCCAGGGCAAGGGCGCGTGCAGGTTCGAGATCGTCCCGAGGGCGCCGCCCAGGTGAAGGTCATCTCCGCCTGAGCAGCAGGATGCCGCACGCCAGGGCCGCGACCGCGCCGCCCGCGACGGCGAGCCCGAGCCAGCCGCCGAATGTGGGTATCTCGTACGGGAAGGTCAGGTCCGACATGGTCTGCGTGACGGTGTCGTCCGCCGTGTCGCTGCCCGTGACCTGGTCCCCGACGCCCGCCTGGGCGACCAGGCCGATCGTGCTGCCGACGTCCCAGTCGGCGGCCGCGAACTCCACCACGTAGTACCCGGACGAGTCGGTCACGTTCACCTCGGTCGTGCCGTCTATCGTGACGGAGACCGTGACGCCCTCGTACGGGTTGCCGGCCATGTCCTTGACGTACCCCTGGATGGATTTCGAGTGCGCCGTGAAGTAGGCTAGCTTGAGGTCGTAGTTCGTGGCGTCCTGGTAGGCGATGTACACCCTGTCCTCCGAGTCGAGGGCGATGGACGAGTACGCGCCGACGCTGCCCGTGGTGTCGACGGAGGACGTGGCCCACGACCCCCCGGCGTCCGTGGCGTACCTGAGGTCGAGCGTGGTCGTCAGGAGGTACGATATGTGCACGACGTCGTGGGAGTCGATGCATATGGACGAGTAGGTGCCTACGACGTTCGTGCTGTCGACGGTCGTCACCGCCCACGATCCCCCTGCATTCGTGGCGTACTTGAGGTCGAAGTTGACGTTGTCGAAGTAGCGGATGTGGACCTTGTCGTTGGAGTCGATGGCGAGGGACGAGTAGTAGCCGTCGTTCCCGGACGACGAGTCGACCGTGGAGAGGGCCCACGAACCTCCGGCGTTCGTGGCGTACCTGAGGGCGCCGTTGAGCATGTCGTAGGAGCTTATGTGGACCTTGTCGTCCGAGTCGATGCCCAGGGACGAGTACATCCCCACCATGCTGGCGGAGTCGACGGTGGTGTAGGCCCACGATCCCCCTGCGTTGGTGGCGTACTTGAGGTCCCTGTTCGTGTTGTCGTAGTAGCTGATGTGCACCTTGTCGAGGGAGTCGACCTCGATGGATGTGTGCTGTCCCACGTCGCCGGTGCTGTCCAGGGTGGAGGTGGCCCACGAGCCGCCGGCGTCCGTGGCGTACTTGAGGTTGCCGTTGGTGTTGTCGTAGTAGCTCACGTGGACCTTGTCGTTCGAGTCGACATCGATCGAGCAGAACATGCCCATGTAGCCGCCCGAGTCTATCATGGTGGAGGCCCAGGAGCCCCCGGCGTCCGTGATGTACATGAGGTTGTACGCGGCGCCCGGGTTGTCGAGGTAGCAGATGTGGTGCTTGTCGTTCGAATCGATGGCGAGGGAGGAGTACCGGCCCACGTCGCCCGTGCTCGCGACGGTGGATATCACCCACGAGCCCGTGTAGAGGGCCTCGACAGGCATCCCGGAGGCAGCATCGTCACCAGCGGGCGGCGAGAGGGCGAAAGCCATCGCCGCGACGACCGCAGCGGCGACGAGCGACGGGACGAGCATGCGCCCGACCGGTGACGGGACGTTCGACGACCGACCCTTCGCACTGAGAGACTCCGACAAGGACATGACCTCACCCGAACCGAACCACGGGGGTGTACACTGTAATGGACGGCCCTGTATTTACGGTTGGCCCCGATGCCGTCACGGACCCTCCTGGCGCCGGGGACGGCCCCAGAGGCCGTACGGCCGGCCAGTGTCACACGGAGGAGGCCCTCTTCATCCGCCTGAAGCACCACGAGAGCGCTACGAGCCCCGCCGCGACGAGCGTGAGCCCGGCGACGAAGTTCATGAACATGCTCGCGATGTCGCCCGGGTCGATGACGTGCGAGGAGGAGATGTCGTACAGGAACAACCCGTAGTCCGCGCCCCAGTACAGGAAGCAAATGCCGGTGATCAGGGCCGCGGCGGACAGCCACGCCAGAGGCCTCGCGACGTCGTCAGTCGGCAGGCCGCGCCCGCCCACGGCGGGAAACGGGTCCATGCCCGTGGTCACCATCCCCGGCCTCCACCCGCACGACGGGCAGTTCCTGAAGCCCGGCTGCATGACGGCCCCGCACCT
>JAKEGO010000187.1 GCA_022615805.1 Thermoplasmata archaeon | reverse complement strand
GCTGACGACGCCGCCGCCATGAAGAAGGGGATCGAGGCGCTCAACGGGGCCATGCACGCCATAACCATGAGGATGTACAGGGAGGGCGGGCAACAGCACGCGAAGGAGCAGGCCGCTCAGAGGTCGTCCGAGGAGGCGGCCCGAGCAGCCTACGAGGGCGCGGGCAAGGGAGGCGGCCAGGAGGGCTCCCAGGGCGGACCCGGACCCGGTGACACCGTCGACGTCGAGTACGAGGATGTCAGCGAGTGAGGCGCGCGAGCACCATGACCGACAGGGACTACTACGAGGTCCTGGGCGTCGGGCGCGATGCCTCGGCCGACGACGTCAAGAAGGCGTACCGGAGGCTCGCTCGGAAATACCACCCTGACGTAAGCCGTGACGAACCGAAGGCCGCGGAGGAACGTTTCAAGGAGGTCTCCGAGGCCTACGAGGTCCTCGCGGACAGCGAGAAGCGCGGCCTCTACGACAAATATGGCCACGCCGCCGTCCGGCAGGGTTTCTCGGGAGGGTCCTTCTCCTGGGAGGACTTCAGCCACTACTCCGACATCGAGGACATCTTCGGCAGCATCTTCGGGGGGAGGGGGTTCGGTGGCATGGGCGGCATCTTCGAGCAGATGTTCTCGGGCGCCCGCGGTGGCACGGCCGCGCGCAGGGGCGCGGACCTCGTCACCGAGATCGACGTGTCCCTGGAGGATGTCATGGAGGGGACCGAGCGCCAGCTCGACATCGAGCACTCGGTCCGGTGCGGGCGGTGCAGTGGCTCGGGGTCCGAGCCGGGACATCCCGCGGAGACCTGCGCGAAGTGCGGGGGCCAGGGGAGGGTTCAGCAGGTCCAGAGGACCCCGTTCGGCGTCGTCTCCACCGTCTCGCCCTGCCATGCCTGCCGCGGCGCGGGAACGAGGGTGACCAAGGCGTGCGCGGAGTGCGGGGGATCGGGGGCTGTGTCCGAGCGGAAGACCATCTCCCTCTCCGTGCCGACGGGCGTCGACACGGGATCGAACCTTCGCGTTGCCGGCAAGGGGCAGGCGTCGACCTCGGGAGGGCCACCGGGTGACCTCTACGTCGTGGTCCGTGTCAGGCCGGACCGCAGGTTCAAGCGGGATGGCATCGACCTGCATCAGGAGGCGGAGGTCTCGTACCCGCTCCTGGCGCTCGGCGGCCAGATCGAGGTCCCGACGCTTCGGGGGAAGAAGAATGCCAGGGTCCCGGCCGGCACGAGCCCATACGACGTCATCAGGCTCAGGGGCGAGGGCCTCCCCGCGATGAGGGGCGCGGGGAAGGGCGACATGTACGTCCATCTCAGGCTCAAGGTCCCCGGGAGGCTCGGCAAGAAGGAGAAGGACCTGCTGAAGAGGCTGCAGGATATCGAGGAGTGAGTCCGCCCCCGGGGGACGGGGATGATCGGCCCTTCATCATGCCAGGGCTCGAGCCGGACCGTCTGGCATGGCGACCGTCCGTTCCAAACGACGACCTTGCGCCATGGGCCAGGTGTCCAATGTAAATCCATTTAAAGCAGTAGCGCCATACCCGGGCGACCGGGTGTAGAGATGGTGGTGAACATCCGAATAGGCATCACCGGCCTCCCCCAGGTCGGAAAGACCCAGGCCTTGTTAAAGGTCATCAGCCTCCTAGAGGACGCGAAGGTGACCGTGGGCGGAATGGTGACGGAGGCCATCATCGAGGACGGACGGCGGGTGGGGTTCTACGTTGAGGACTGGGTGACCAAGGAGAGGGCCGTCATGGCGCACGTCGACCTCGAAACGAAGACGATGGTCGGGGAGTACGGCGTCGACCTCGAGGCCATCGATCGCGTTGGTGTCCCTGCCATCGAGAGGGCGATAGGGAGCACCGACGTCATAATCATCGACGAGGTCGGCAAGATGGAGGTCGAGTCGCCACAGTTCTCGGTGGTCGTCAAGAAAGCCCTCGAGACCGACAAGCCCATCCTGCTCACGCTTCACAAGAAATCAAGGAACCCCCTCCTCCAGGACATCCGGCGCAGGGACGACGTCCGTATCCTGGAGGTCACGAACCTCAACAAGGACTTCCTGCCCTTCAAGATCCTCAGGCTCCTCGAGGGGGAGTGATGGGGCAACCCGACGTCGAGGTGCGGGAGGGCGCCACTCGTCTCGTCGTCCCGGACCCCGGAGATGCCTCAGGTCCGGGCGATTCAAGCATGCCCGTCTTCTACAATCCGGTCGCTGTCGCGGTCCGCGACATGAACGTCTCTCTGTTCCGGGCGCTCGAGAGGCGGAACCTCGATGCGATGGACCTCCTCGCCGGGACTGGCGCTTCCGGCATCAGGCTCCTCAACGAGGTCCGGGCCGAGTGGTCGATGTCGCTCAACGACATCAACCCTCTCGCGACGAGGTACATCCGCCGCAACCTCCGCATCAACGGCCTCAGCGCCCGGGTCATGCGCAGGCCAGCGCACCGCGCCCTGGACTCCGGAAGCTACGACCACATCGACGTCGACCCCTTCGGTTCGCCGGTGCCCTTCCTCCCGTTCACCGTCGCCACCGTCCGTCACCGGGGCACCGTGGGCTTCACGGCCACGGACACGGCCGTGCTCTGCGGGACCTACCCTGCCGCCAGCAGGAGGCGCTATGGCATCCAGACGGAGAAGACGCCCTTCCGCCACGAGGTTGGTGTCAGGGCCCTCGTATCCTACGTCGTCCGCCGGTTCGCGGAGCAGGAAAGGGCGGCGCGGCCGCTCATCGCCTTTGCGGAGGAGCACTTCTACCGGGCGGTCTTCCATGTGGAGTCCGGCAGCAGGAGGTCCGATGCCCTGCTCGGGAGCCTCGGCTACGTGGGATACCGCCAGGAGACGGGGGAGCGGTGGGTCCAGGAGGATCCCGCGAGAGGACTCACCGGGCCCATCTGGACCGGCCCGCTGGGCGACAGGACCCTGATCGGACGGATGAGGCCCGTATCCGAGAGGACCGAGTGGCTCGTCGCCCTCCTGCTAGAGGAGGTGGACCAGGTCCCGTACCACTTCAACACGGACGAGTTCGGATCGCGCCTCGGCGGGCTCATACCCCGGCTCGTCGACGCCGTCCAGACCCTCCGGGATGCGGGGTTCTCGGCCTCGCCCACGCACTTCTCGCCCACGGGGTTCAAGACCGACGCCACCTTCGAGGAGGCGGGGGAGGCGTTCGCGTCGGGAGCCGCGAGGTGACCACCCCCACAAGTGGGATCGCTGGGCCTCAGCGGAGCGGTCGCACGGGTGGGACAGGAGCCATCGGCGATGGCCCGGCGGCGTGGGCTGTGGATGGACGAGGGGGCGAGCGCGGGCGATTTACGTTAAAAATATATAGGGCCTGCCCTATGAGGACGACACGAGGTTGATGGGGGGCAATACAGTGTTCGAAGTATCCGTGAAGATGGACGTATTAAAGGAGATGGTGGGGGTCATCTCCACTCTCGTCGAGGAGGTCAAGTTCAACGTAACGCCCTCGGGCATCAGCATCAAGGCCGTCGACCCGGCGCACGTGGCCATGCTCGTCATGGACCTGGAGCCCGGCGCCTTCGAGAGGTTCGAGGCGAAGGACATGGCCTTCGCCATCGAGGTCGAGAAGCTCAAGGACCTCCTGAAGCTCGGCGGCTCCGGGGACGTGATCGAGATGCGGTTCGATGGGGACAAGAACCGGCTCGTCGCGACCATGGGGAACCTCAAGAAGGAGATGGCGCTGCTCGACCTTGCCGGTATGTCCGACCCCAAGGTGCCCCAGCTGAACCTCGAATCCTACGTCGTGATACCGCTAGCCGAGCTCACGAGGGGCATCAAGGCGTCCGAGACCGTCTCGGAGCATGTCGCCCTGACCGCCGAGAAGGACAGGTTCACGATCTCGGCGACCGGCGACCGGGACTCCGCCGAGCTCGTGCTCGGACCGGACGAGCTCGTGGAGATCAAGGCGCCGGAGATGATGAGGAGCCTCTTCTCGCTCGACTATTTCTCCGCGATGGTCAAGGCCATCCAGACGAAGGACCCCGTCCGCATTTATCTCGGAAAGGAGTACCCCATGAAGATGGTCTTCCCGGTTGCCGAGGGGAAGGGCGAGGTCCTCTACCTCCTCGCGCCGAGGATCGAGGAGTAGGACTTGGACCTCATCGCGCGCCGTTGCGGGCCGGTCCCCCGGGGGTGGAGGGACGTCCTGTCCGAACTGTCGGCGCGGTCCGGATGCTCTTTCCTGGTGGTGCCGACCGCTTCCGTCCACGGTCGCCTTCACGCCGTCTCGGCCGTCGAGCACGCGGAGCGCGCCATCGCCCGGGGCGATGGCAGGGCGAGGACCGTCGAGGTGGAGGTGCTCCTCTATCTGCTGGCGGAACGGGGGATCGACGTCGCACTGGAGAGGGCGACGCCCTGCGACGACAACGTCCTCCTTGCCTGGGGGGACGGTGCGGAGGCCGCCATGCGGGCGGTCATGGAGCGGTTCGGTCTGAGGGGCTCGCCCGTGGAGGACATCGTCGACGGGACCATGGAAGCGCTCGAGCGGACCGCGATCCTCGACCTGGAACGGTGAGCGGCCCCACGATGGCGCGACCGACCCTTCGAGCGGGACATGTCGCCCCGGCCACCGCCTGCCGGGCCTTTCCGCGGCGGTCGCCGCCCTTTTCGGCCGGGTGGCACATCGGCCATATCCTCGTGCCATAGCCTTGCGAGCAACAGGGGGGTGGTGAGCGTCGTCACGATCACGAGGACCATTACGGCGGCGATCAGCGTCTTGACGCGGTCGTCGGCTATCGCATCGGCGCGGACGGCGATCATGAGCGTCACGAGGGCGATCTCCATGCGTGGGATCGAGGCGACGCCGATGAAGAACGCCTTGTCGCGGCCGAAGCCGCAGAGCCGGGCGCCGATGACCTTGCCGATGATCTTGCCCGCGACGCCGGCGACGAGGATGACGGCGGCGACCACCAGCACGTCGAGGTCCGCGAAGACGAGAGGGTCTATCAATGTCCCGACGTAGATGAAGAACAGCGGGATGAACATGGCGTATCCGATGACCTGGACATCGCGGCGGATGGTCTTGGTCCCGGGCATCATCCTGAGCAGGACCCCCATGACGAACGCGCCCTCGATCGCGGCCGCGAGGGTGAACTCCGCGAGAGCCGCCATCAGGAACATGAGGCCTATGACGAACGCGAGGGTCCCGCCCTCCTGGCTCACCCTCTCCGCAGCCTTCATCACTCCCGGCATGAGCCCCTTCATGAGCAGGGACAGCCCGACGAAGACGAGGAGCATTCCGGCGAGGACCGGTACCGGGCTCGAATCAACGATGAGGATGATCAGGAAGATGCCCACGAAGTCGTCGATTATCGATGCGCTCAGGGAGACGGCGCCGACCTCCGTGTCGAGTATCCCCATGCGGAGGAACGTGCGGACGGTTATACCGATGCTGGTGGCCGTAAGGATCACGCCGATGACGAGGCTCTCCCTCCAGGAGAAACCCAGCGCCAGCCCGGCGACCAGCCCGAAGGCCAAAGGCACGACGACGCCGCCCGCGGAGGTGAGGAGCGTCGCCGGGCCGGTCCTCACCAGTTTCATCGGGTCGATCTCCATCCCCGCGATGAACAGGAGGAACAGGATGCCCATGTGGGCGATGACGTCGAAGGGGATGGCGAACTCTGGCCGTGCCATGAAGCGATCGAACGGCGGGAAACGTCCGATCACATACATCCCCATGAACACCCCGAGGACCACCTCGGCAAGGACGCTCGGGACGCCCCTCCGCTCCAGCAGGTATGCGAGCACCTTCGAGGAGATGAGGGCGAAGCCCACGTAGGCAAGCAGGAAGGCGAACGCCTGGGACACCGTCTCACCTGTACCTGTAATACAGATAGAACTGCTGGATGAGGCCCTTCTGCGTTATCTCGCCCATGAGCTGGCCCCCCTCGCCTGTGACGGCGATGCGCCTCACTTTCAGCCGGACCATGCGCTTGATCACCTCGCGCAGCTGCATCCCGGGGTCGCATGACACAGCATCGTCCATGATGTCCCTGGCGGCGGGTTTGGTCCTCCGGTGGAAGCTCCGCATCGTGATATCGAGGGACGGGAAGGACACGCCCAGGTCCTCCGGCGGGAGGAAGTAGCGGAGCACCTCGACCAGTTCGATCACGCCGAGGAGCCTCATGCCCTTCTTGTCCTCAACGATCCAGACGTGGTTTCCCGCCCTCAGCACGGAGAGCACCGAGTCGAGGTCGCTGTCTGCCTCCAGGACCGGGACCTCCGACATCCGGTCGTTCATGGCCCCGCTGGCCGTCAACTGCAGGAATTGCCTTATCGGAGTATCGTCCGCTCCATCGGGCGAGGGCATCGGGCTATCCCCCTTTTACCGAGGGGGGGCCCCGTTTGAAACGGAACCATGGCGTCGGGCTGGCCGAGAGGCCCACCGCGCGCACGGCGGTTTCTTCCCCCTGGAATCGTAGCTCGATGACTCCGTGGAAGACCTGCTTGAGCGTGCTGAGGGCCTGGTGGTCGTGCATGTCGCTGTCGATTATCGCAACGCTGAAGCCGCCCCACTCGCGCACCTTCCCCGTGAGGATGTGGAGGAAGGTGAAAAGTGGCTGGAGCGGGAGGTACATCAGGAAGACGGACAGCGAGTCGATGACGACGACGACCTCCTCGGTCCCGCGCGCCCTGAAGGCGACCACCATCTTCTCGAGGTGGTATATTATCTTCGTGAGGTTAACGGTCCCGTCGATGTACTTCACGTTGGGCGTGTCCGCCTCGCGCTCGTCCGGGATCTTGAGCGAGTAGGAGACGCAATCGATTATGCCCCAGTGGGCCGAGAGGGCGGGCATGTCCACGCCGTGCGCCTCGTACCATCGGATGATGTCGTTGGCGGTCTCCTTGGCGGAGATGATCACCGCCGCCTGGCCGGACCTCATCGATGCGTATGCGATGTTCCTCGCGAAGACCCCCTTGCCGATCATCGCAGGGCCGTCGACCATGACGTTCGTACCTGCGGGTATGTCGATCAGTTCGTCCACGGGCTTGATGTTCATCCTGTACGTCATTCCGACACCCATCCGAACGTGCGGGGTCCGCAGGCGCTCGGCCGGCTTCCCCGATGTCATTGATAAAGTGTTCGTCGTATAAAATAACGATTGTTGAGGGCGTGGGACGACACGGGCACGAGGCGTCCGCCCGGGAGGGCGGGCACGGCCGATATGCGAAGGTGGCGACGCCTCGAGGCGACGTCCAGGAAGCCGCATTCGGGACAAAATCCTTTTAATGGTGGTCGCAATAGTCCGTTGAGGTTGAAATGGCCGACATCCTTTCCCCCCCAGGCGCCACTGTCCTCCTCCTGGGGAACGAGGCGATTGCTCGCGGGGCACTCGAGGCCGGGGTCGACGTCGCGGCGACCTACCCGGGCACGCCGTCCTCGGAGATCGGCGGAACATTCGAGAAGGTAGCCCAGAAGGCTGGCGTCTACTTCGAGTACTCCATCAACGAGAAGGTGGCGCTCGAGGTGGCGGCGGGTGCGGCGATGGCCGGCCTCCGCTCGTTCGCCTTCATGAAGCACGTAGGGGTGAACGTCGCGTCAGATGCCCTGATGACCCTCGCGACGACCGGTGTGAGGGGGGGCATGGTAGTGCTCTCGGCCGACGACCCCTCCGCCCATTCGAGCCAGAACGAGCAGGATAACAGGTTCTTCGCGAAGTTCGGGAACCTGCCGATGCTCGAGCCCTCGACGCCGGCCGAGGCCAAGGAGATGATGGTCCACGCATTCACGCTTTCGGAGGAACTCGAGCTCCCGGTCCTCTTCAGGACCACGACCCGGGTCAACCACGCCCGCGGCCCCGTGAAGCTGGGGGACCTGGGGGAGCACAGGAGGGCGGAGTGGACGCGCGACCCCCGCCGGTTCGTCACCGTCCCGACCGTGGCCCGGCTCAGGAGGCCGTGGGTCCTCCAGCAGATGGCGAGGGCGGCCGAGGCCTCGGAGGGGAGCCCGTTCAACATCGCGGAGGGAGAGGGGGACACCGGCATCATCGCGTCGGGCGTGTCGTCCACCTACGTCATGGACGCGCTCCCGAGGCTCGGCCTGGATGCGAGGCTCCTCAGACTTGGGATGTCGCATCCCCTCCCGCGGCGGACGATCGGGAATTTCGTCTCCGGCGTCGAGCGGGTCATCGTCGTGGAGGAGCTCGAACCATATCTCGAGGAGCAGGTCAAGGCCATAGCCCATGACGCCGGGCTGTCCACGCCCGTCAATGGCAAGGCGGACGGCCATTTCCCGCGAATGTTCGAGTACGACGTCGACATCGTCGAGAGGGGCATATCGTCCGCCCTGGGGCTCGAGTACGAGGCGTTCGCACCGCCCGAGGTCCCCCTGAAGGTCCCGAGCAGGCCGCCGAACCTCTGCCCGGGGTGCCCGCACCGGGCGACGTTCTACGCTGCGAAGGTGGCTTCGAAGGGCAAGGCGGTCTACCCCATGGATATCGGATGCTACACCCTCGGCATGCTGCCCCCGCTGGAGGTCGCCGACGTCGAGATATGCATGGGTTCGTCGATCGGCACAGCATGCGGACTCTCCAAGGTCCTCGACCAGCCGGTGATCGCGTGGATCGGCGACTCGACCTTCTTCCATTCCGGGATCCCGCCGCTCGTGAACGCGGTCCACAACAGGCACGACTTCGTCCTGGCAATCCTGGACAACGGGACGACCGCCATGACGGGCCACCAGCCGCACCCCGGCACGCCGATGGACGGCATGGGCGGGAAGGCGCCGAAGGTCCAGATACCGAGGCTGGTCGAGGGGCTCGGCATTGATTTCGTCGAGGTCGTCAACCCCTATCACGTCAGCGAGACGATCGACGTCTTCCGCCGCGCCCTCGAGCACGAAGGGATCGCCGTCGTGATCCCGAGGATGGTCTGCGCCCTCCTGGTGGACGTGCACCGCCGGAGCATCGGCAAGGAGATAGTACCCCACCGGGTCGACCAGGAGAAGTGCAGGAAGTGCCGGACCTGCATCGAGAAGTTCGGCT
>JAKEGO010000186.1 GCA_022615805.1 Thermoplasmata archaeon | reverse complement strand
GGTATCGGCCCCGTCCGTAGAAGTATGTTGCCTCAGCCGTCGGCATCCCCGTCGTCCGGCACCCCACCCCGGTGGAAGGCTTCCATGGCCAACAGGGCCGCTCCGTGCGCCCCGACGTACTGGGGGTCGGGCGGCACGACGACGTCCGCCCCCGTGCGGGCCGCGAGGATGTCGCGGACCATGGGGTTGTGGGCCACTACGCCGCCGGTGAGGACGACCGTCCCCTCCAGCGTGTCCATCTCGATGACCCTCCTCGCCACGGCCTCGAAGGCGCTGCGGACCATGTCCTCGACCCGTTCGCCGTCCCGGATCCTGGTGAGTATCTCGGACGATGCGAAGACGGTGCAGTAGCTGTTAAGGGTGCGCTCGCTGGTCGACCGTTCGGCCATGGCGTTCATGTCGTGCACGGGGATGTCGAGCTTGAGGGCGATCTCCTCCAGGAAGGCGCCGGTGCCGGCGGCGCACTTTCGGTTCATCCTGAAGCCGACCCTGCGGCCGTCGGCGTCGAGCCTGATCACCTTGGTATCCTGGCCTCCGATGTCGACGACGGTGATCTCGCGCGGGAAGTGGTGGTACGCCCCCCTTGCGTGGCTGGTTATCTCGGTGCGGCTGCCGTCCGCGAAATCGACGTTCCGGCGCCCGAACCCGGACGACATGACGTACCGGACGGCCTCCCGCGGGATGTCCGCGGCCGCGATGACCTCCTGAAAGCACCGCACGATGGAGCCGTGGAGGTTCGCGCCCGTGCGCTCCACGGCGAGGCCGACGATGGCGCCCTCGCTGTCCACGACCACCGCCTTAACGTAGGACGTCCCCACGTCGATGCCGGCGCAGAAAACGTTCGTCATCGTTCCACCGGTCGGGCCGAGAGGGGCTCGGCCCATAATAAACCTTTACCGGCGGGTGAACGGTCCCCGGGACTTCCGGGGGGACCAGTGGTCGGCGTCCATGAGAAAATGATTAATACATGCCAGCAGATGAGGTATCAGACGCCGTCCAGACATGGCGCTCTACGGGGGCTTTCGATGGCAGAGAAGGAAGGGGCAGCGCGCAGGAAGATCGCCGCGACGGGGCTGATGAAGAAGATAATGGCTGATTACTTCTACGAGCTCGACGCCGCCGCGAAGGACCCGGACGGGAGGGTGGCGTGGTGCACGAGCGTCGGACCGGCGGAGATCCTGCGCGCGATGGGCTTCAAGGTCCATTTCCCCGAGAACCACGGGGCCATGCTCGGCGCGTCGAGGATGGCCGCGGATGCGATCCCGAGGGCGAACGCGATCGGCTACTCGCCCGACATCTGCTCGTACCTCACGTCCGACATCGGCGCACACCTCATGGGAGTCAGCCCCATCTCGAAGACCTACGAGGGCCTGCAGGGGCCAGTGAGGCCGGACGTGCTCGTCTACAACACCAACCAGTGCCGCGACGTCAAGGACTGGTTCGCCTATTACGCCCGCGAGTTCGACGTCCCCCTCCTTGGCATCGAGACCCACCGCGGGGTCGGCGAGGTGACGGAGAAGCACTTCGGGTCCATCGCAGCCCAGATGGAGGGGCTGATCGAGCCGCTCGAAAAGGTATCGGGCAACGTGTTCGACGTGGGAGAACTCAAGCGCGTGCTTGCACTGTCGCGCGAGTGCTCCGACCTGTGGAAGGCGGTCCTCGACACCGCGTCCGCGATGCCGTCCCCCCTGACGTTCTTCGACGGGACGATCCACATGGGTCCCGCGGTCGTCCTGAGGGGGACGCAACAGGCGGTGGATTACTACAGGGCACTGCTGGCCGAGCTCCGGCAGAGGGTCGAGGACGGCGTCGGGGCGGTCGAGGGCGAGCGCTTCCGGCTCTACTGGGAGGGGATGCCCGTCTGGGGGCGATTGAGGGACCACTCCACGCTCTTCAGCGACCTGCGGACCTGCGTCGTCGCCTCGACGTACTGCAACAGCTGGATATTCTCGGCGTTCGACCCCTCGGACCCGTTCAACAGCATGGCGCGGGCGTACACCGAACTGTTCATCGTGCGGTCCGACGAGGCGAAGGAGGCGTACATACGCCGCATGCTGGACTTCTTCGGGGCGGACGGCATCGTCTACCACGACGCGAAGACGTGCCCGAACAACAGCAACAACAGGTACGGGATGCCCCAGCGGCTCGAGGAGACCACGGGGGTGCCGAGCCTCGTGATCAACGGCGACCTCAACGACATGAGGTGCCTCTCGGACGAGCAGACGAACACCAACATCGAGGCGTTCGTCGAGCAACTCGAGGAGAGATAGCAATGCTGGACCCCCTGTTCAGGCCGAACGCCGTGGCCGTCATCGGCGCCTCCTCGAAGGAACTGTCCATCGGCAACAGGGTCATCAAGAACCTCCAGGACTTCGGGTACAAGGGGGCGATCTACCCGATCAACCCGAAGGCCGACGAGGTCCGAGGGATACCGACCTACGGGAGCATCCTCGACGTCCCGGGCCACGTGGACCTCGCCCACATCGTCATCCCCAACAAGTTCGTGCCGATGGCCGTCGAGGATTGCGGCAAGAAGGGCGTGAAGGTCGTCATCGTCAACACCGCGGGCTTCAAGGAGGTCGGCGTGGAGGGCGAGGCCCTCGAGCGCGAGGTCGTCAGCGTCGCGAGGAGGCACGGCATCAGGGTCTTCGGCCCCAACTGCCAGGGCATCATCAACACCGACCCCGCCGTGAGGGCCTACTGCAACTTCACCTTCACACGCCCGGAGGAGGGGCACATATCCATCGTCGCGCAGAGCGGCGGGGTGGCCGAGGTCATCAACCAGAGGTTCTCCGAGCTCGGCGTCGGGGTCAGGATGTACGCCTCCAACGGCAACGCCAGCGACGTCTCGATACCCGAGATACTCGGGTACTGGGGCGACGACGAGGGCACCCGGGTCGTCGTGCTCTACGTCGAGGGGCTGCCGGACCCGGGCGAGTTCCTCAGGGTCGCCACGGAGGTCGCCGCGAAGAAACCGATACTCGGCATGAAGGCGGGCCGCACGGAGGAGGGCGCGAAGGCCGCGTCGTCCCACACGGGAGGCCTGGCGAGAAAGGAGATCGCCACCGAACTGCTCTTCCGCAAGGCGGGCATCCTCACCTTCAGGGACGAGGAGGAGCTCTGCCAGGCGGCGGTGGCGTTCGCGTCGCAGCCCGTGCCGGAGGGGAGGCGCGTCGGGCTCATCACCAACACGGGTGGACCTGCCATCATAGCGACGGACGAACTTGTCGAAGCCGGGCTCGAGATACCGCCGCTGTCCGGCGGCACGGCCGACGCGCTCAGGGGGAAGTTGTACGAGGCGGCCTCCATCTCCAACCCGATCGATGTTCTGGCGACGGCGGGCGCGGAGCATTTCCGCGCGGCCCTCGACGCCCTCATGGGCGACGACGGGATCGACAGCGTCTACATCAACTTCGTCACGCCCTTCTTCGTGGACACGGAAAGCATCGCTCGCGAGATCGCCGCTGTGAACGCCGCGCGGAGGAAGCCCATCATCTGCAACCTCATGACAGACAAGCGGCAGTGGACGGAGACCATGCGCATCCTCCGGGACGGAGGCGTCCCGTGCTACAGTTTCCCCGAGACCGCGGCCCGCGCGCTCGTCGCCATGACGCGGTACGGCGAGCTTGCCTCAAGGGCGCGGGACGCGCCCGTCGTCCACGAGGTCGGCCATGGGGCCGCTTCGAGCGCCCTCGCACGCGCGGGTGACGGCTCGTTCCTCGCCTCGGCGGACGCTT
>JAKEGO010000029.1 GCA_022615805.1 Thermoplasmata archaeon | reverse complement strand
GGCCATCAACCCCCCTCGTTCCCAGGCAGTTTACCCTGCCGAAGCCCCCGGCCCGCGGGTGGTCCTGGGCCCCGATCTCCCGCCGCCACGCCATCCGAGCCGCAGGGCAACGGTTAAGTGCGGCCCCCGCTCTCCTGTTGCGTGCACGAGTACTCCACCACCGCGGCCGTCGTCAGCGGCGTTCTGGCCGCGGCGAGCGAGGCCGGCGCCACCCGCGTCCTCTCGGTCCACCTCTCCGTGGGCGAGCTCACCTTCCTCGCCGGGGACCAGCTCCGGACCGCCTTCATCGCGCTGACCCGCGGGACCATCGCCGAGGGCGCGGAGCTCGATGTCGAGGTGCTGGAGGGCCGTGTGGCATGCCGCGAGTGCGGCTTCGAGGGTCGGCCCCCCGCGGCCACCCTCGGAGGGATGCACTATATGCCGCTCACCCTGTGCCCAGAATGCGGCGGCGTGGCAGTGGTGACGGGCGGGAAGGAGTGCCTCGTGGCCGGCGTGGAGGCGGAGGTGCCGGATGAGAACAGGGTGTGATGCGGGGGAAGGGACCCCCGCGCCCTCGTCTACTTCTTCTTCCGTGAGAACCGCTTCCGGAACAGGAACCTGAGGTTCTGGAACCCGTCGGACCAGGTGTTGAGCTTCGCCTCGCCGATGCGGGGGCTGTACTCTATCGGGACCTCCCTGCAGCGGAACCCCCTCTTCCACGCCTCCACCTTGATCTCCTCCGAGAACGACATCCCGTCTGCCGTGAGGGTCAACCCCTCGAGGATGCGCTTCCGGAAGACCCACATCCCGGTCTGCGAGTCCCTTATCTTGACGCGGAAGAGGACGTTCGCCCAGAAGGCGAGGGCCCAGTTGCCGAAGCGGTGCGTCGCCGTCATAGCGCCCGGCTTCAGGGTGGAGAGGCGGTCGCAGGAGATGAAGTCCAGTTGCTCGGCGTCGAGCATCCTCACGAGGTCGCCGATGGCCGCCGCGGGGTAGGTGCCGTCCCCGTCGAGGGTGACGATGACGTCCCCCTCGGCGTTCGCGAAGCCGGTCTTGTAGGCGCGGCCGTACCCGCGCCTGAGCTCGATGACCGTCCTGGCGCCCTTCTCCTGCGCGATGGCCACGGTGCGGTCCTTCGACTGGCCATCGACGATGAGGACCTCGTCCACGATGTCTCTCGGGATGGCGTCGATGACCGCTCCGATGGACGCCTCCTCGTTGAGCGTCGGTATCACCACGGTCACGCGGGTCATTCGGGCACCTCGGCATGGGCCTATCCGGATTCGAACCGGAGATCTTCGCTGTGTGAGAGCGACGTCATGACCAACTAGACCATAGGCCCGCGGCTCTCACATGTAATGGCTCGGAGTAATAATACCTTTCTTTCCCCTGGAAATGGCGCCATCGAAATGGCCGATCGCCCCACCCGGGATGTGCGCTTCGCCCGAAGACCGTTGGGCGCGACCGCGCTACCGCCTCCTATAGCCCCTACCCGTCATCCCCCGTTGTTTTCCTCTCCCTCGTCTCCAAATCCATCATCCTCCGTTGCATTGACCCCACGCTCCCACCCCCTCGCCTTCCGCCATGGTCCGATCTGAGCGCCGGCATAGGATTTATATATCCACGAGAGCGTTGAACGTGCGATGCGTGAAGACGAGGCGGGCGTGGCGCAGGTGATCGAGTTCACGGCATCGATAACGATCCTCGTGATCATCTTCACCGCGTTCTTCACTGCCCTCGGGTTCCAGGCTTCGCACTACGTGGACCCGACGCCGCGGGTCACGGGGAAGGCGATATCCGTCACGTCGTACCTGATGACCGAGCCCGGTCTCGTGGCATCGTCGGGCAACGACGCATGGGAGCTCCTCCCCGACGACAACCTCTCGGACATCGACAATGACGAGTTGGTCCGCTTCGGGCTCTCGACAGGGGACTACGGCGTCCTCTCATACGACAAGGTCGCCCGCCTGGGCGAGATCAACGCCACCCCCGGGGACCCCTTCTACCGCTCCGTGCAGAGGTGCATCGGCCTCACCATCGTCAGGCCCGGCAGCGGGTTCGTCCAGCAGGCCTACGACATCAACATCAGCGTCGTGCTGATTGACGGCCAACCCGTTGCCGAATGGGGCTATCCGCTTGACGAGACGAACTTCCTCGAAGCGAGCCACACTGTCCTGACCCGTCTGGTCGTCCTCGAGCGGTCCGACGGCTCCCGTGTGGCCGCGCGGCTCACCGTCGACCTGATGCCCCTCCTGTGATGTCGCGAGGGGCGTGTTCCTTCGGCGCCTACGCCCAACCCCTCTTCCTGGGGCCACGCATCCCCTTCCTGTGCCCCTGGGGCGGGCGCACCCTATCATCGATCGCCCTCACGACAGACGGTGGCGCGTGGAACCTCCTGTGGAAAGCGAACTTCCATACGCGGTACTCCAGCCGCACGCGCTGGTAACCCCCTTCGGGCTCATCCGCGCTGTGACCCAGGTAGTTACGCCACCTGTACCGCCTGCCCGCCAGCGTTATCCCCTCATCGGTGATGGCGTTCCACGGGGGTACGACGAGGGCCATCTCCACGAAGGCGAGAAGGCCGACGTCGATCGAGATCGGCCCGCCCCCCATCCGGAGGTCGAACAGAACGAGCATCACGAGGGCGACGCCAAAGGCCGAGACCGTGGCGGCGATGGTCTGGACGTGCATTGCGAGCGGCAGGCGCCATGCGGTGCCGCGAGGGCGGACCGCGCCCTCGGCCAGGTGGCTCATGGCGACGAGCGCCAGCAGGACGCGCAACGCCGTCTGAAGCAGGTCCAGGTCCACGACGACGGAAAGACGGGGTGCCACTTAAGGATTTCAGGGGGTGGCGCGGGGCGATCCCGTCGGTCCTCTGCCACGGGAACATGGAAAAAAAGGGGCGAGGCCGGCGCGGCGCCGGCCCCATCGTTCTCCCCGGCAGCGCTGGTGCCGGGCGCATCCTCGTTCGCTTACAGCCTCTTCCTGCGCGCGATCACGACGACGACGAGGGCCGCCGCGGCGACGATGACGGCCTCGAAGCCCGGCGTGTCAGAGCTCTTCTTCTTCGGGTCGACGATGACCGACTCCGTATCCAGGGTCCAGTCATCGCCCGATGTCGCCCTCACCTCGATGGCATGGGGGCCCTTGGTGGCCTTCCAGGCGTACTCCACGGTCTCGGTCGAGTCGGTCGCGACCGTCACGGTCGTAGTGTGTACCGTCTCGCCGTCGACCCTGAAGGTCACCGTCAGGTCGACGCTCTCCTCCATGAGGTTATGGATCGTTCCGCGGAGGGTGATCTCCTGCCCCTCCTTCGGATCGTCGCCGACGATGGTCACCGTCACGAAGACGTCGAACCCCGGTGTGCTGGTCTGCTCGATCTCGGCGGAGACCTGGTTCGAATCGGCGTACCTCATCTCGTCGTCGTAGACGCGCACCGTGAAGTGGTACGTCTCTCCCTGCATGAGGCCGACGACGTCGTAGACCGTCACGCCGACGTCGGTCGTGTGCCATATCCCCTCGCCGAGCTTTCCAGCCTCGGTGGACTTGAACACCTCGTACTTGTGGAAATCCTCGCCCGTGTATCCGGTCCATGAGAGCGACACGGTCGTCATCTCGACGACGGGTTCGGCCAGGGTCACCGCGTCGGGCCCGCCCTCGGAGGTCAGGTTCAGAGTGGTCCATCCGCCCTCCGAGCCGTCCGCGAGCTCGATCCATATCGTACCGGCACCGGAGACGCTCACGCCTTCGGGCGCGTCGTAGGTGTCGAGCCAGAAGCCCGCGGGGAGGCCGATATCGAAGGTGGTCGGCGACTCCTCGTCCTCCCGGGTGACGTTGATCAACGCCGTGTGGGTCGTCGCGTCGGCGATGTCCCCGTTGGCGGTGATGTCGAAAACCATCTTGATCTCGATCGGCTCCATGCTGTCCACGGCCCCCAGGCCGCAGATGTAGATGCCGACGAACTCCTGGGTGAAGTTCACCCCGTCGACGGTGAAGTGGTCCGAGGAGTCCTCTTCCTCGAACTCCTCCTCGATATCGTCCATCATCTCGTCCTCGAAGAACTTGGCGAAGGGCTCGAGCTCCTCGGCCGTGACGTTGCCATCAGCGTCGCCGAACAGGACGTCGATCATCAGGCGGCTGAAGAAGTCGCCGAATCCCGACGTCCGCATGACCATCTTCCCGTGGCCCTCCTCCCACGTCTCGAAGTTGATCTCGATCCACGTATCGTTGACGTACTCCACCATCGACACGTTGTGCCATATGGTCTCGTTCGCGGCGACCGTCACGAGGGCGAGGTGCCACTCGTCCAAGTCCTCCGCGAGGGCGGCGACGACGTACTCGCCCGCGGGCACCGGTATCTCGTAGTGCCCCTCGGCGTCGGTCGAGAAGTTCATCGGGTTCATGATCTGCATCAAAGAGCCGGCCAGGAGCGGCATCGCAACGACCCTTGCGCCCTCGACGACGGCGCCCGCATTGCTCTTGACGATGCCCCTGATGATCGATGTATTCACCCGCATGCCGTAGAGTGTGATGTTGTACCAGAGGACGCCCCCCTCGGGGACGATGATCGCATGCATGTAGGGCATGTAACGCCAGTACATGTCCATTGCGATTATGAGGGCCGCCATCCCGGGGGCGTCGAACTCGAAGTAGCCATCCTCGTCGGTGATGTTCATCGGCGGGTCGTGCTGCTGCTCGCCGAACATCGTCATTATCGCAACGGTGACGTTGGCGATGCCCTCGCCCGCGTCGTCGGTGACGTAACCCTTCACCGTCCCGTTCTCCGGGGCCATCTTGAGGTAGAGGTCCTCGTGCACGTTCTCGGCATCGAACTCCCAGGACTCGTCGAGGTACCCCTCGGCCGATGCCGTGACCTCGATCCACGCCTCGGCCATGATCTCCAGGTAGTACCAACCTTCGGAGTCCGTCAGGGTATGATTGTACCCGACATCCGATATGGCCTGGACCATGGCGCCCTCGATGGGTCCCTCGGTCTCGTCGTCATAGACACTCCCCTTGACCCAGTAAGTGCTGGCGTTCGCACGCTCGAGCCAGAACGTCTCGTTTATGTCCTCGGCGTCGAACCACCACCAGTCGGCGTAGTATCCGTTGGCGTGTATCTCGACATTGATGAAATCGCACGCCTCGATGCCGACGTGGAACCCTCCCTCAGCGTCCGTGTACGTATGGTTGTAGTCCTTGTCGGAATCGACCTCGACGTGAGCGCCCTCGACCGGCGCCTCGGAGTCCCCGTCTCGTACGAAGCCCGTCACATGGTACCACTCGCAGGCCGACCCGTTGCCGCTCAACGTGATGTTGTACCAGTACGTGCCTTCCTCGTCGAATTCGATGAATCCCCGGAACTCGCCGACCTCGAATCCGCTCGCCTCGACGACGTAGCCGCCGGTGGCGGCAAGGTGGACCTCGTAGTACCCCTCGCCGTCGGTCAGATTATACCCGAAACCGGGCCCCTCGAACCAGACGCCCGCCTCGTGGACCGCGGTGCCGTTACCGTCGGTGACGAACCCCATCACCGTGATGTTGACGTAACGCTCGAGCGTCAGGTTGATCCAGAAGACGTCGCCGGAGACCTCCTCGTACCGCATGTCGCCCATATACCCCTCGAGGAAGGCCGACACATGAGCGATCCCCTCGAAGGCCAACAGCGTGTAGAAGCCGGACCCATTGGTCTCGTCCTTAAACCAGAACATGAGCTCGCCCTGGTAGAGGGATACATTGGCCCCGGGCAGTCCATAGCCAGAGCCGTCCGTGACGTACCCCATGACGAGGACGCTTGGGGGCACCAGGGTGAAGTTGTACCACATGTCCTCGAAGACACCGAGGTGCTCCTCATGGGACCTGTACCCTTCGGCCATGGCCAACAGCGTGTAATCGTCGGGTAGAAGGGAGACGTAGTAGTAACCAGTCTCATTGGTCATCCCCATTCCGCCCCCTTCCTCGGTTTCGTTCCAGAGGTGGATCCCGACGCCCTCGATGGGCTCGTCGGTCGCGTCATCGAGTACGTAGCCTTCGAGCATGACGTACGGGATTAGGCTGACATTGTACCACGTCTCTCCCGCCACTTCGGCGACGCCCTCGTAAAAGGCGTAGTCCATGGCCATGACGCTGACGTTGAAGAGGCGGTCCTCCAGGCCCATCTCGTAGTAGCCCCCGACATCCGTCCAGCTGGCGTTGTAGACCTCGGGGTCATCGCTCCAGGCGCTCACCATCGCGTCGTACACCGGCTCCTCGGTGTACATGTCCGTCACGTAACCCCTCAGAGTTGCGTTCTGTCCGTCCGCGGTCGGCATGCTCGCAAGCACCGCCGCTGCGATGGCGAACAGTGCACAAATGGCCATCAAATACCTTCCCTTCATGAACACCACCCTTTTTCCCATTCTGTGCGTCGATTACAACTTGTCGTATATAAATCATCTGGTCCTTTTCACCAATATGGCCTGATTCCAACGTTTTCGCCGGATTTCGGCCGGAAATGCCCTCTTTACCGTTGATGGGTGGCGATAGTAGGCCCCTATACGTCGTTATTTGCAATTAAAGCCGATATGTGGGCTCAGAATGGGCAAAATGGCGCGTTTAGTGCGGTCTTACGGCCGCATGTCCGGGATGATACGCTCGTCCTCCCTACCGATCGATGGATGGGACCCGCCCGGGCACCGCCATGGCCAAGGCGCATGACCAAAAGGACAAATAAGCGGTACGCCGTTGACGGAGGGATGGGCCGGGACGAGTGGTCGCGGGAGATGAAGAAGGGCAGCGTGCAACTCTGCATCCTCTCGCTCCTCGCGGAAGGGCGCAAGTACGGCTTCCAGATCATCAAGGAACTGAAGGACCGCAGCGGCAACTACCTCGTGTTGAAGGAGGGGACCCTCTACCCCGCCCTCCACCGGATGGAGAAAAGGGGGCTGATCGTCAGCGAGTGGACGGTCGAGGAGGACAAGCCCCGGCGATATTATGCCATAACCCCTGCGGGCGAGGCCGCCCTGGCCCAAGGAAGGAGGGAGTGGCAGCGGATGGTGTCGAGCGTCAGGTCCGTGATGGGGGCGGGCGAATGAACCGACTCGAATCTTACCTCGCAGAGCTCGAGGACCGCCTGTCGTTGGTCTCGAGCGGCATCAGGCGCGACATAATCGCCGAAGCCAGGGACCACCTCGTCGAGAGCGCGGTGGCACAGGGCGGCGGCCCGCGGGGCATGGAGCGCGCGATCCGGGACTTCGGCTCCGCATCCGAGGTGGCCGCGCGGTACCGGGAGGTCTACGAACCCGGCGCGATCCACTTCCTCGCCTTCTGTAGCCTGGCCGCTGCCCTTGCCGCGCTCTCCCACCCGTTCCTCGGCCCAGCCAGCGCGGGGACGTTCGCCCTGGTCGCGCTCGCGCTCGTGTACACCAGCCTCCTCGCCGGCAAGCGCGTGGGCACGGCCGCGGCCATTGCAGCCGTCGTGGCCAGGTTCGGCGTCCACGGCCTCCTCTACCTCCGCTACGCGGACTTCGTCGACCACGGCGCCCTCCAGCTGGCAGCATTCCTGGCGAGCACCCTCCTCCTCATCCCCCTCGGTTTCATCCCCGGGAGGCTCAAGGAGCGGACATTCGGGGGCATCGATCAGTAGGGCGCTCGAGGGTATCACTTTCACTCCCCCGGGCTCTAGGGACTTGACCTCCTGGAACGTTCGATTGCCGCGATGCACCGCACTGGTACCGCAGACCTGCCGCTGCACGGGGGAAAGGCGCCGAGATGGCTATTCCAGAGGATGGTCTCGATGGCCGGGGCCATCGTCGACGTCATCGTCGAGGAGAGGGGCGAGGACGAGGTCCTCCGCCTCCTCGCCGACCCCTTGCGCTTCCAGGCGTTCTCCTGCGTCCTCGGATTCGACTGGCACTCCTCCGGCACCACCACCGTCGTCATGGGCGCCATGCGGGAGGCGCTCGACGGGCACGAGACCCTCGCGATCGCCGGTGGCAAGGGCCGGACGTCCATGCGGACGGTCGCGATGCTGGCCGAGATATCGGATAGAATGGGCCTGGAGCCCTCGCCGCTGGTGCGAGCCAGTCGGATGGCGGCCAGGGTGGACAACGCGTGCGTGCAGGACGGCTACCAGCTCTACCACCATACGATATGCGTGAGCTCGGAGGGCCGATGGGCGGTCGTGCAGCAGGGGCTTTCATCGGAACGTGCATGGGCCAGGCGATACCATTGGATCGACAGGCCAGGCCTCGACTTCGTCGAGGAGCCTCACTCCGGCATCGCCGGGACCCCCCGGGACGGTGTGCTGGACATGACCGCGCGGACGGCTGGCGCCGCGCGCCGGGCCTCGGTGGACCTCGTCAACGACGGCATCCACTCGCGGAGCCGCGACTTCGTCGTCCGCCGGAGGGGCCAGTCGCTCCTCGGCGATTTCACCGAGGGTAGCGCTCACATCGAACTGCCGTCGGGGGTCAACTGGAGCGCCGTGCGGGCGGCGTACGACGTCCAGGTCGAGGGATACGAGGACCTGGTGGCCTTCAACGGCATCGGCGCGTCGACCCTCAGGGCGCTCGCGCTCGTGTCGGAACTCGTCCACGGCACGCCCCTGGCATGGCGCGACCCATTGAGGTACACCTTCGCCGTTGGGGGAAAGGACGGCGTGCCATATCCTGTCGACAGGAAAGCGATGGACGAGACGACCGCCCTCCTCATGGCCGGGATCGATAGGGCGCGCCTCGGGGACCGGGAGGCCCTCCGGGCGCTGGAGCGCCTCGGACGGTGCCTGCCGGCGCCGGCGGCCTCGCCGGCATAGCGTCAGCTCGCCACTTGAATATCGAGTGCCACGACGGGGCTCAGGGCCGGCGACCGCCGGAGGCCAGCGCCCTCGAGCGCGCCTCCATCGACTCGACGAGGTCGTTCCCCAGGTCGCCGCCGAAGGCGTCGGCACGCGACGCGATCGCGGCCTTGGCGGCCAGTGACCGCGCGGCCTTTCCCCTGGCGTTCCTCGGCGCCCTGTGGACCCATGGGTGCATGTATAGATGGCCGTGCTTGGGCATCCGGCCGCCCCCCCGCAGGTGCCTGAAGAAGGCCCTCTCGGCCCCCAGGACCTGTATGGTCCCGGCCGGCATCCTGGCCAGGCGGTCGAGGCCGCGGGCGCGGGCGATGAGCCGCCCCGCTATCTCGGCGCCGATCAGGCGGGACAGGTTCGGCGCCCTGGAGGCGACGACCCGCGCGAGCTCGCTCTCCAGCGCCGACCTGGCGCCCTCGAGGGACGCGAGGGACGAGGCGAGAGCCTCCGAGGAGGGTCCCGTCCCGGTGTCCGCATAGCCCGAGATGGCACGCCAGTCGCGGACCCTCGCATCGACGAGGACATGTGCCCTCTGCAGGTCGTCCAGGGCCTCGACGATCCTGATTATCTCCTGGTCCTCCGACCGCAGCGCCTCCCGCGCAAGGGCACGGCCCGCTTCGGCGGCCGCCATGCGCAGGTCCCTTTCGTCGAGGGAGAAGGCACCCGGCCCCGGAAGTTCCACGCCGTCGGCATCGTCATCGACGGTCCAAGGGTCGGGGCCCTCCGGCGGATGGAATCCGTAGGCCGGGTCGGTCAGCAGAGCGTCGACGGCGGTCCAGTCCCCTCTCGTCATCGCCGCAAGCCTCGACGCCAGCGTCCCTCTGTCGAATGGCCTTTCCTCGACGACGCGCCCGCCGTCCACGACGAACACGCCGTACCAACGGAGCACAGCGCGCATGGGGCGGTATCGTCGGCGAAGGTATTTAACCGTAGGGCCGGGCCCGAGCCCCCGCCGGATGCGCCAGCTCTTACCGAAATGCATAACTAGGATGAATGCCAGAATGACATGTCAGGAGAGCTATGATGGTAGACGGCGCACCCGCCCATCGGACCATGCCCACCGCGGCAATGCCCCCTCTTCCCCGGAGAGGGGTACCAGGACGCCCGCCAGCCCAGCGATGGCATCCGGGCGCCCCTGTCGGACGATCACTGCACAGCGGGTCCGCCGTTCGACCACCACCCGATCGCGGGGATCCGCCTCGCCAAAGAGCCGCGCGAAGGCGCAGGGAGGACCTCCCCGAATGGCAGCGCCGCGTCGCCGCTCTCGCGATCGTCGCGCTCCTGCTCGTCGCGGGTTACGTCGCCGTCCTCGTCTATGCGCTGTCCGTCGTCGACCAGGTGGACGTCGAGGTCCGCCGCCTCCGCATCCTGTCGAGCGACGCCGACTCGCTCGAGGTCCTGATCGACGTCCGGATAGGGAACCCCTCCGCCTTCACGGTCAACACCGGACGCTCCACGTTGCACGTCTTGCTCGACCGTCGCGAGGCCGCCGTGATGGCCGTCCCGCGCCTCATCCTACATCCCGGTCACAACGACGAGTCGTTCCGGACGAGGATCGTCTCGGTCAGCCCGGGGGCCATGCGAGCCATCGCGGAGGGCCTCATGTCAGAAGGCGGCGTGGCCGTTAATATCGTCGGCAGGGTGGACGTGAAGGGACCGTTCGGAGGCGATTTCGACGTCTCGAGGGCGGTCCATCTCGGCGGCGGCGAGGGCATCTCCGTCACCCTTGACAGGATCGCGCTCCTCGAGAACGCTCCCAATGGTGTACCCGTCGTGATGGACGTGACGGTCCGGAACCCGACGGTCCTGGAGACGACACTGGATGGCCTCAGGTTCGACGTTCTCCACGAAGGTGAATACCTGCACAGCCACCGCACGGGGGGTATGCTCCTCCGAGGGGACAACCAGATGACCTTCAGATTCGACATCGGCCCCGGCCGGGTCGATGCCTACCGCCCGATGATATCCGCCCTCTCCGGGGGCGATGCCGCGGAGGTCCAGGTCGTCGGCATCATGGAGGGCGACAGCCTCCTGTCGCGCCTGTCGACGGCATACGACCGGACGATCGGCGAGGCCGGTGGCCTCGGCGGCATGGACGATATCGCCGTCGCGATCGTGGACGCGGAGGTCGACGTCACCGGTGCCGGCATCGCAGTGGCCGCTGCCCTGGAAATCGACAACCCCACACCACTGGAGTCGACCCTCGAGGGCCTCAACTTCTCCCTCTCCTTCGACGGCGCGCCGCTCGCCACCGTCGGCACCGGCGGCCGCCTCGGGCGGGGCACGACGAGGCTGAACATCACCTTCGAGGTGCCGTCCACGGCGTCGGCCGCCCTCCAGGACGCGCTCGCCGGCGCCCTCGCCGGCGGCCCCCTTTCCCTGACCGTCGCGGGCGCAGACCTGAACGGCCTCCCGCTGTCGAGGCTGATGACATCCTTCGAGTACGAGTTCGCGCCCGCCCTCGGCGGTGGCCTGGCCATCGACGTCGTGGACGCCGACGTGAGCCTCGGTCTCCTCTTCACGAGCGTCACCGCGACGGTGGAGGTGGACAACCCGACGAACGTGACGTTCGATATCGGCGACGTGCGCCTCGACGCGTACTACCTGGGCGACCACGTGGGCCAGGTCCTGCTCGACAGGACGGCGATCGTCCCGGGTGTCCAGACGGTCGGCGCGACCGTCTCGGTCGGCACCGTATCGCTGATATTCCTCCCCGCCTGGGCCGTCGACTTCCTCGCGGGCCGGGAGATGGGCGTCCTGATCGTGGCGACCCTGGACTTCGACGACGGCAACTCCCTTCGTATCGAGCGGACGGTCACGGTGAACGGATGAGCCGACGGTGTGCCAGGCCCCCTCAATGCCTCATGGGAGGGTCGCCTCCCCTTCAGGACCAAAGGAGCTCATGCTTCATTCGAGCGGGAAAGGCAGCGCGTATCCGCACTTCGGGCATTTGTCGTGCATCTCCCCGAGGACGAAGCCGTGCCTCTCGATGAGCAAGGAGCCGCACTCCGGGCAGAACGTGTTCCCCCTGTCAGTGCGCATGTTCCCGAGGTAGACGAAATTCGCCCCCTCCTCGCGGGCCGTAGCGTAGGCCATCTCCATCGTCTCCGGTGGGGTCGCCCTATGGTCCCTCATCTTGAAGTCGCCGTGGAACCGCGAGAAGTGGAGCGGAGCGTCGGGCCCGAGGGCCTCCACGGCCCATCGGGCGAAGTCCCGTATCTCGGCGGGATCGTCGTTGCATCCGGGGACGATCAGGTACGTGATCTCGACGTGAATTCCGAGCTCTGCGGCCAGCGCGGAGGTGTCGAGGACCGGCTGGAGGCGGGCCTTCGGATATCTCCGGTAAAAATCCTCCCGGAACGCCTTGACGTCGATGTTCATGGCGTCGAGGACGGGCGCCAGCTCGCGCAGGGGTGCCTCCTGGATGTACCCGTTGGTCACGTAGCACGTGTAGAGGCCCGCGGCCTTCGCCGCGACAGAGGCGTCGTAAGCGAACTCGTGCCAGATCGTCGGCTCGTTGTACGTCCATGACACACCCTCGGCGCCGGCCCTGCGGGCGAGGCGCACCACGTCGGCGGGCGAGAGGCGCGTCCCGACCTCTGTCGCGACGTCGCGCTGGCTGATGTCCCAGTTCTGGCAGAAGTCGCAGGAGAAGTTGCACCCGTAAGTCCCGAAGGAGAGCGCCGTGGTCCCCGGGTGGAAGTGGTAGAGCGGCTTCTTCTCGACGGGGTCGGCGTGGACCGCGGATGCGACGCCGTAGATGAGCGTCTCCAGGGTTCCGCCGTCGTTGCGCCTGACGCGGCAACGTCCGGTCTTCGCGGGGGGGATGACGCACGAGTGGTGGCAGAGGCCGCACTGGACCGCGCCGTCGTCCCGCTTGGAATAGAATTTGGCCTCCATCTCTCTCGGCATCACATCGGCGACGTAGCATTTAACGGTTGCCGAGAAGACGTGTGACCGAGAGGGCGGAGGTCACGATGACCGGCGAATGGCGCCCCGATGACGAGGTGTCCCGCATCACTCGCCGACGCCGCCCCTTTCCCGCGCATCCGCCTCGAGGACCTCGCGCCAGAGCCGGAGCGTCTCCTCGGCACGGGCTCTGTCCAGGACCTGGATGGCGAAGCCGGCGTGGACGTAGACGTAGTCGCCGACCTCGGCGTCCACGAGGCTGAGGTCGACGGTCCTGCGGACGCCACCGAAGTCGACCGTGGCGCCACCTGGCGCCAGATCGACGACCCGTCCGGGTATCGCAAGGCACATCGGGGGGAGCGAGGGATTCGTGCGATAAATAGTATTGCCCTCCCGAGGACGACTCGAAGATCATCGAAGGCGCGGCCCCACACACTGGAGGCCTCGGGCCGAACGGCGATTGCCTGCGCCCCAGGCAGCAGCGCCGTAAGCGGCCGCTCAAGAACGTCCACGGCCCTTCTCAGAAATCCTGTGTCCCCCCGCCCGCCCCACCCCAGGACCGGACAGCACGCCCCCCTCCGTCCCCCCCCCGGCCCAGTACGGTGCCACCCGTGCCCTGCCGTTCGCTGGGCCTGGATAGCACGCCCCCCTCCTTCCCACCCCCGGCCCTGTCCAGTGCCACCCGGGCCCCGCCGTTCGCTCGGGTCAGATAGCACGCCACCCCCCCCAGTCCCCACGGCCCAAGCGGGTGCC
>JAKEGO010000185.1 GCA_022615805.1 Thermoplasmata archaeon | reverse complement strand
TTCAGGACGGCGACGCAGGACCTAATGAAGATCAGGGAGAAGGGCGGCGGCGGACCGACGGCCGAGTTCCAGCCCGGCTACGGGTGGTACGAGTGGCCCATGTCCCACATCATCGTCATGGTCGTTGTGACGTTCATCGGTACGATAATCCTGTTCGCATCGGCGGGTTACCCGGTCCCCCAGGTCACCGTCCTCGCATTCCTTCTCGTGGCGACCACGTTCTTCCTCGGCGCGATCGCCGTGAAGGTCATGGGGGAGACCTCGATCGAGCCCGTATCGGGCACCAGTTTCATCGTGCTGATGATGCTCGTCGGCTCGTTCAAGGCGATGGGCACGGGCGACACCGAGACCGTCGTGCTCGCAATAGTTGGCACCACGGTGTTCGGCGGCGCCATTTCGATGTCGGGCAACATCGTCACCGACTTCAAGAACTCGCTCTACATAGGGAACCGTCCTTACCAGCAGATGCGGGCCGAGGTCATCGGCATCGTCCCCGGAGCGATCGTCGCGGGCTTCTTCGCGGTCATATTCTCCGAACAGCTGGCCAAGGGGGAATTGAACCTCATCGCACCGCAGGCCCACGCGTTCGCCTTCTTCACCAAGATACTCGTGGGCGGGGACGTGAACATGAACATCTTCATGCTCGGCTTCGCCATCGGGATCTTCATGGAACTGGTGACCGGGATGGGGACCGCCTTCGGCCTCGGGATGTACTTCCCCCTCGGGCTGGCGTTCCCGCTCATGCTCGGCGGCGGCCTGCGCGACATCTGGCAGGCGCGCGTCTTCGAGAAACGGGCGAAGGCCGAGAACTGGGACGAGCGGAAGAAAACGATGAAGCTCCTGGACACCTACATGCTGGCCACCGGGCTCATCATTGGCGAGGCGCTCGTGGGGACGGTCGTCGCGATCTTCCTGTTCTCGTTCAGAGGGTGGGTATGAGATGGCCCGGATCGCCATGGTCGGCACTGGCTACGTCGGCCTCGTCACCGGCGTGGTCTTCGCGGAGCTGGGCCACGAGGTGGTCGGCGTCGACCTCCTACGGGAAAGGGTGGCGAGGATCAACCGCGGTGAGCCTCCGATCCACGAGGACGGCCTGGCGGAGCTGATGGCCCGGAACGTACCGGAGCGGTTCAGGGCGACCACGGACATCGCGGAGGCGATGGACGGGGCAGCGTTCGTCTTCATCGCCGTTGGCACCCCTTCGCGCGAGGACGGCTCCATCGACCTCTCGCACGTAGAGAGGGCGTCGGCGGACATCGCGCCCAACCTGCGGCCGGGCCAGATCGTCGTGGTCAAGAGCACCGTCGTGCCGGGCACGACCCGCGACGTCGTGCGGCCGATCCTCAAGCGCGGGGCACCGGACCCGGGTTCGGTCAGGCTCGCCATGGTCCCGGAGTTCCTGAGGGAGGGCATCGCGGTTAGGGATGCAATGTCCCCGGGGCGCATCGTGATCGGCGCGGAGGACAGGTCGGTCGCCAGCGCCGTAGCCGCCCTGTTCACCGGGACCGACGCCCCCGTGCTCGTCACCGACCCGACCACTGCGGAGGCTATCAAGTACGCGTCCAACACCCTGCTCGCCCTCAAGATATCCTACGCCAACGAGATCGGCGCGCTCTGCGAGGATCTCGGGATCGACGTCTACAGGGTCATGGAGGGGGTCGGGATGGACCCGCGCATGTCCCGCTACTTCCTGAACGCTGGCCTCGGTTTCGGCGGATCGTGCCTGCCCAAGGACACGAGGGCGCTCAGGGCCGTCTTTGCTGACCGCGGCCTCGAGCCGCTGCTCCTCGACGCGCTGCACGCCGTCAACGACAGGCAGGCGCTACGGGCGGTCTCGAGCCTCGATGGCCTGCTCGGCGGCCTCCGCGGGAAGAGGGTGGCGGTGATGGGCGTCGCATTCAAGGCCAACACCGACGATGTCCGGGAGACGCGGGCCGTGCCCGTCATCATGGGCCTCCTCCAGAGGGGCGCGGAGGTCGTGGTCCATGACCCCATCGCCTCGAACAACTTGAGGGAGATGTACCGGATGGACGTCGCCTTTGCCACCACGGCAAGGGAGGCTCTCGAGGGTTCCGATGCCGTCGTCCTGCAGACCGACTGGCCCGAGTACTCGGAGCTCGATGCGTCCGCCTTCGAGAAGATGCGTGGGCGCGTCGTTTACGACGGGAGGCGCGCGCTGTCCGCAACGCAGGTGACCTTCCTGAGGGGACGGGGGTTCACGGTCTTCCTGCATGGCGCGGGAGTTCAGTGATCCGCCCGCCGCCGCCTGTTCTCGGCGATGAGTATGCTCATCCTCATGAGGGCGATCTCCTCGACCTCCCTCATCCACCGGGCCTCTTCGACATCGCTCATGACGCTTCCTCGCTCCTGCACCCCCCTCGAGCCTATTTAAAGGGTCGTTGGTGATTACCAATCCACCATGACGGTTTTTCGGCGGAAAATGCGGGATATACCGGCTTTTCCGTTCGAGCCGGGCGTCGGACCGGAGCGGACCGCGGGACGCACGGATGGAATGGACCGTCGCATCGCCCGGCGTCTCCCTTCGCTCAGTAATCGAACAGCGTGGTCCGCGCGTCGGACGGGAGCTCGACGCTGCCGTACTGGCCCCCGCCGCCTGGCTTCAGCACCACCCTGCCCTCCCTGAAGGCCCGGATGGCGGCAGCGATCCTCGGCTCGGTCGCGGACGCGACCTCGTCCATGGGGAGGTCCACGAGCACGCTCACCTCGTCCCCGAACGCGTCGACCAGGGCCTCCCAGGCCCGCGTCACGGACGCCGCCGTCGGCGACGAGACCCCCAGGGCCTTCGAGATTATCTCCGACAACGGCACCAGCGCCCTGTACGGCGGCCGATGGTCGGGGTGATGCGGCTCGGGCCACGAGGCCAGCTCCGCGACGCGGTCCCGAACGCCCTTCTTGATCCGCCCCCCGCACCCGCAGCGCCATTTTGCCGCGGCGCTCTCCTCGATGGAATGATGTCGGAAGCACGCTATGCACGCGGTCTCGTTGTACTTCCCCTCCTGCGGGGGAAGGCCGACGTTCAGGACCGGCCGGCGGCCGCCTGTGCGGTGTATCGCGCGCTCCACCTCCGCGAACGTGGCGTCCTCGACCTCCAGCCTGTTGAACTCCCTCGCCAGCCTGAGAGGCGTGGCGCTGTGCGCGTCGCTGTTCGAGAGGAACGTGACGTCCTTCAGCTCGGCGATCCTGTCGGCGTAATCCGTGTCCGCGCTCAACCCCAGTTCGAGGAAGGAGACCTCGCCGGCCAGGTCGCCGTAGCATCCCCGCAGGGAGTCGTGGAAGGCGTACATCGCGGTCCAGGGAGTGAAGGCGTGGGCCGGCCCGAAGAGGGCTCCAGCGTCGACGGCCGCCTGCGCGACCTCGGCTCCGTCCATCCTCAGGTTCGGCCTGCCGTCGGAATCCATGTGGGCGGCCCGGGCGGCGACAGCCTCGCGGAACGCTCCGACGGAGGAGCGCGATGGGAACATCAGGAGATGGTGTATCCGGTGCGCGGCCTCCACCTCCGCCGTCAGCACGACGCGGAGGCCCCCGACCTGGAATGTGCCCTCCGCGACCTCCTCGTGGGACGCGACCTCGTCGAGCCACGTTGGGTGGAGACAGTCGCCAGAGCCGATGAGGTGGACACCCTTCCTCGCCGCCCCCTCCGCGAGCGTCTCCATGGTCAGGGTCCCGCTCGTGGCGGCGGAGAAACGGCTGTGGATGTGCAGGTCGGCGTTGATCAGCAAAAGGCTGCACCCCCTCCACAGGGAACATCTCGCACGTCTCCGTGTGCGGTATCCCTCAGGCGCGACCCGGGGGCAATCGGCTCGCAGCCCCTCAATCGGCTCACCTCGACGCCGCGGCGACCACCGACTCGAAGAGGCGGTGACCGTCGCCCCACATATCGTCCCGGACCCCGCGCCATCCCTCGGGGTGCAGGTGCCGGTACACGGACCTCTCGGGGTGGGGCATCATTCCCAGTACGTTCCCGGCGGGATTGCACACGCCGGCGATGTCGAGCGGGGAGCCGTTGGGGTTCCACGGGAAGCCGCCGGGGGAGCCGTCCGGGGTCACGTATGTGAATACGACCTGCCCCCCTTCCATCAGCCTCTCGTATGCGTCCCCCTCCATGAGGAACTTCCCCTCCGCATGGGCGGATGGGGCGTAGATGACGTCCCCTGACGAGAGCTCGCGGGTGAATGGCGTATCGGCGCCTCCGTACCTGAGGAATGTCGGCCGGCACTCGAAGCGGCCTGAATCGTTGGGAGCGAGGACGGCTGTGGGGTGGTCGGTCATGATCGCGTCGACTGCGGGGAGGAGTCCGAGCTCGGTCAGCACCTGGAAGCCGTTGCAGACCCCGAGGACCGGCCGCCCGTCCTCGACGAAGGCCCGGAGGTCCCGGCCGATCGCCGACCTCAGCCTCGCTCCGAAGAGAGCGCCAGCCCGGACATAATCGCCGGCAGAGAAGCCGCCCGGGATCATCATTATGTCGTAGTCCTCGAGGGACCGGCGGAGGTCGGCCGGGGAGCGGTCGGTCAGCTGGTTCAGGTGCAACCTCTCGGGGACGGCGCCCGCCTCCTGGAACGCCCTCGCGGACTCGTCCTCACAGTTCGTTCCCTCGATTCGAAGGATCGCGACCCGTACCTCGCTCATCGGCTCCATCCTCCGGTCAGGTCCAGGAAGGTCCGGTGAAGTTTATCAAGGTTTCCGGGGCCGAGGTTCTCGGCCGCGAACCTGCGGTTCCTGTCCCCCGCCCGCCGCCTCAGATCGCCGTCGGCGATGAGGGGCGCGAGGGCTTCCGCCACCGCCTCCCCGGTGGGCTCTTCGAACATGTGGCCCGGCAGGACCTCACGGAGGCCCCTCGCCTTTGGGCCGACCACCGGCACGCCCGCCTCGAGGGCGATCACGACGTTGAAGGGGAGGTCGCTCGCGGCTGTGAGCTCCGGCAGGAGCATGATATCGCAGGACGCGGTGAGCAGGGGCGCCTCCCCCGCGACCAGGCGGTCGAAGAACGTGAAGCGCCTGGAAAGCCCGGTGGTCGCCACGACCTCCCGGAGGCCTTCGTTGCCGCCGCCCGCGACCCAGAAGCGGACATCGCCCCCCACGCGGTGGGCGGCGTCCAGCAGCACCGCCGTGTCCCCGGGGACCGAGGGGACGAGGACCGCGATGCCGGAGCGGTCGCGGTCAAGCGCCCTGGCCGGCCGCCACGCGGGGGACGCAGCGGCAGTCGGGTAGAGGAGGTCGGCCTCGACATCGCGCTCCCGGAGGGCCTTGACCGTGTGCCTCGAGATGGCGAAGACCGCCTTCGCCTCGCCGAGGGCTTCGATGTCCGGGCGGGCGAGCGACGCTACGGCATGTACCGTGGCGGTGAGCTGCAGGCCGGAGAGGCGCCTCGCGAACGCACCGACGGTGAATGCATGGGGCCCGCCGTGGGCGTGGACCGACGTCGCCCCGGCGGCGAGCGCGTTGTCGGCGATGCACGATCCGGTCCTTAGATGGGGTATGGCCCGCCATCCCATCGCGCGGGGCCACAAGGACAACCTTTCTCCGAAGGAGCCGCGCCCGGCCTGGCGCGCCTCCGGCGTGCGATGGCATTCCACCGCGAGGTGATGGTCCTCGGCGGGCTCGGAGAGTAGTGGTATGACCTTCGCCGCACGCTCCCCACCCAACGAATCGACCTCGGCCCTGACCGCCATGTCGATGTCCGGGTCGGGCGCGACGACGTACACCGGCCTGGGCGTGACCATGCCGCATCACATGCCGAGCACTGCCTGGTAGCCCACCATGTCCATGAAACCGTGACCGGAGATGTTGAACACTATCGTCCTGTCCTCTCCGGTCCGTTTGCAGCGCAGGGCCTCGTCGATCGCGCACGCGACGCTGTAGGCCGACTCCGGCGCCGGGAGGAAACCCTCGTTCTGGACGAACACGCGGGCGCGCTCGAAGACGTGGCGCTCGTCCTTCGGGTACGCGACGGTGTCGATGAGCCCGTGCTTCCTGAGCACGCTGAGCACCGGCGCTGCGGCGTGGTACCTCAGACCGTCGCCGCGGATGGGGTCCATCGACGCGTGATGGCCGAGGGTGTACATCTTGAGCATCGGCGTGAGCTCGGCGTGGTCCGCGTGGTCGTACCTGTATTCACCCTGGAGGTTCGGCGCCACCTCGGACTGCGCGGCGATGAACTTGATGTCCGCCTTGCCGCGGGCCACCTGGCCGAGGAAGGGGAGCGCGAACCCGCCGAAGTTGCTGCCGCCGCCGAGGCACGAGCACATGACGTCGGGCTCGACCTCCGCAGCCTTCAATTGCGCCATCGTCTCGAGGCCGATGACGGTCTGGTGGAGGAGGACGTGGTTCAGCACGGAGCCGAGGCTGTACTTCACGTTGTCGTTCTCGTTCGCCATCTCGAGGCCCTCCGAGACGGCGATGCCGAGGGAGCCGGGGTGTTCCGGGTCCTCCTTGAGGAGTTCCCGGCCGCAGGCGGTCTGGTCCGACGGCGACGCGTACACGTCGGAGCCGAGCATCTGCATGAACGCGAGGCGGTCCTTCTTCCATGAGTGCACCGCGCGGACCCAGAAGACCGTGGCCTTGATGCCGGCGATGGAGCAGGCGTAGGAGAGGGCCGTGCCCCACTGGCCCGCGCCGGTCTCGGTGCTCAGGTGGTCGTACCCCTCCTTCACGGCGAAGTAGGCCTGCGCGAGGGCGGTGTTGACCTTGTGGCTCCCGGTCGGGCTGTAGAACTCGGACTTGTAGTACATCCTCGCGGGCGTGCCCAGGAACTCCTCGAGGCGGGTTGCCCGGAAGAGGGGGCGCGGCCGCCCTGCCTTGGCGTAGAGCTCCCGGACGCCCTCGGGGATGGCGATCCACCGCTCGTCGGAGAACTCCTGGCGGAGGCACTCCTTGAGCAGCAGGTTGGGGAGGTTCTCCACCCGGGACGGGCCCGTGGGCGGGTCCTTCGGCTTCGGGATCGGCTCGGGGAGGTCTGGCAGTATGTTGTACCACTTCTTCGGGATGTCGTCGACCGATAGGTTGAACTGGTTCTTCATGACTTCACCGCCGGGTTATCGCCCGGGGTATATTTAACCATTTATCCCGGGCCATGGAAGGTGCGTATCCAGCTTAAAGGAGGATGTCCTTCGGGTACATCATATCCGAAGGAGGGATGCGAATGGACGAGGTGACGTTCAGGCCCATCGGCATCGTGCGAACCCCGTATACGGATGTTGAGGGCGTCCCGATCCAGCCCCGGCGCGAGGACGGGGCGAGGGGGACCGTCGAGGTGCTGCCCGAGTTCGAGGGAGGGCTCAGGGACCTCGACGGCTTCTCGCACGTGATCCTGGTCTACCACTTCCACCGGTCCGGGCGTTACCGACTTCGAACGAGGACCTTCTTGGACGACACGCCACGCGGCGTGTTCGCGACGCGGTCGCCCAGCAGGCCCAACGGGATCGGGATATCCGTCGTCCGCCTGCTGGGAGTGGATGGCCGTAGGCTCGAGATCGAAGGGATGGACATACTGGACGGGACCCCTCTCCTGGACATCAAGCCCTACATACCCAGGACTGACGCGGTCCAGGCGGAGAGGATAGGGTGGCTCGAGGGCATCGACGAGGGGTTCCGGACGAAGGTCGCCGACGGCCGCTTCAAGGAGCGGAGGAACGGTCCCGGATGCGGGTAACTATTTGAGCGCCCCACTGGATACTGGGGATGGTGTGTACGGATGGACGACGGGATCGAGGTCCGCGGTTTCACGATGGACGACTACGACGAGGTCATGTCGCTGTGGGAGCGATGCGACGCCGAGAGGAAGCCGAAGGGACGCGACGCCCGCGAGGCGGTGGAACGACAGCTCGGGCTCGGCACGGCCATCTACCTCGTCGCCGAAGATGGGGGGAGGATCGTCGGCACCGTCTTCGCTACCCATGACGGCAGGCGCGGGTGGATCAATCGCCTCGTGGTCGACCAGGACCGCCGCCGGCGGGGCATCGGGACGATGCTGGTACGCGAGGCAGAGCGCCGGCTCGACGCGGCTGGCATCGACATCACCGCCGTCCACGTCTGGGAGTGGAACGCCGCGTCCATCGCCACGTTCGGATCGCTCGGATACGAACGGGCCCCTGAATGTATCTACATGAGCCGGCGGAAGGGGCCTGACGTCTGAACCGGATCGGACACACCCCCGGCCTGTGCCGAGCCCTGCCCTCATCCGAGGCGACTCCGAGGGCCAGACGGTGCGAGCAGGACGGCAAAGGGTTTATACGAGGCCATGTTCTGGACCAGTAGATGGTAGCCCCCGTGGTCGTCGGCATCCTTTCGGCCAGCCTCGCCCTTTTAGCCGCTGGCCGCCTGTCGGGACGCATCGGGTACCTGCTCCAGTCGGCGGGCTGGGCCGTCATGGCGTGCTTCTGGGGCGTCCAGACGGTCTTCGTCGAGCTGATCGCGACGGACAATGTCAGCAACGCGTTCTTCACGGGCATGGCAGCGGCGTTCTCGCTCTACCTCTCGTTCCACGCGTTCAACGCCTGGGCGCTCGACGTGGAGAGCCGCCCACTCAGGTTCATGGCTGGGATGGCCGTCATATCCAGCGTCATCTACTATCCCTTCGAGTGGTCGACCGCGATGGCGGGCGGCATCGTCCAATTCGTTGCGGTCCAGACGGCGTGGTCGCTCACGCTGCTCGGATACTCCGCCACAGCGGGCGGCGTGCACGTCGTGGGGAGCGAGGTCTACGTGCCGATCGAGGGCACGAAGGTGTCGATAATACTCGCCTGCACGGCCATCCAGGCGTTCGCAATATTCGGAGGGGCGATAGCCTCGACGCACGCCCCGCCGCACGCGAAGGCGCAAGCGCTTCTGGTATCGATCGTGCCCATACACCTGCTCAACATCGCCAGGAACGTCGGGATAATCGTGCTCGTCACCGACCACGGCTTCGACTTCGACCTCGCCCACAGCGGCATAGGCAAGTTCTTCAGCCTCATCGTGCTGATCGTCATACTGTACTACATATTCACGATATTGCCGGGGCTCTACGACGACATCATAGGGGTCCTGACCCTCGGTGAGGACATCGGCGGGCACGGTCGGGGAGGGAGCGGCGTCGGGATGCTGGAAAAGGGAGGGGGCGCGAGCGAGGGCATCGCATCCCCCCATGGCCCTCATGATGAAGGGGTTCCCTCCGTGGACGAGGAGCGTGATGCCCCCGGGGACGGCTCGGCCGTCGCGGACGGCGAGGAGGGGACCTGATGTCGTTGGACTGGTTCATGGACGCCCTTGCGTTCCTCCCCGCTCCCGTCGTGGTCTTCCTGCTGGCGATGCTCCCGTTCGGGGAGCTCCGCATCTCGATCCCGGTCGGGATCTTCATATTCGACATGGACCCTTGGCTGGCGTTCGCCATCTCCATCCCGGGAAACCTCCTCCCCGTGCCGGTGATCCTCGTCTTCTTCCGGCGCGTTGAGGCTTGGCTGAGGCGGTGGCCCCTCTTCGACCGCATCTTCGACCGCCTGTTCGACAGGACCATAAGGAGGTCCAGGCAGAGGGTCCACACCTACGAGGAGATCGCCCTGATGCTCTTCGTCGCCTTGCCCGCGCCGTTCACGGGAGCATGGACGGGGTCGCTCATCGCGGTCCTCTTCGACCTCGAGCGCAGCAAGTCGTTCGTGGTGATCGCGCTCGGCGTCCTGTTGGCGGGTGTGATCGTGACGGTGCTGTGCCTGATGCTCGGCAACTTCGTCGGCGTATGAACGCGTGGGCAGGCCCCCTCCGGGGCGAAGCTTCCACCGAGGGCATTGGCGCGGGTCAGCTCCACGTCCCGTCCTCGAAACGGGAGATCGGTGCCGGCCCAGCGATGTAGATCGCAATCAGCGTGAGCGCGGGGACCATCAGAACGACCCTCAGGTCGGGAGAAGCGAGGGCTGCCGCGGCCAGTGCCAGCCCGACCAAAGCGGGCACGGCGAGCCACCCGCGGAGCTTCGGGTACCTGATGGGGGCGACCATCAGGAGGCCGACCACCATCGCCGCCGCCATGGCCTCGACGCCGGGCATCGTGTACATGGCGACCACCACGAAGAACGCGTACGCGGGGGTGGGCAGCCCGCGGAAGTGGCCGAGGTCGTAGTCGGCGATGCGGTAGCGGTTGAGGCGGTACATCCCGAGGAGCATGCCCGATCCCGAGGCCACGACGGCCATGAGGTTCACGGCCCTCTCCGGGGATTGGTCCTGGAACACGCCCAGGCTGGCACCAGCGGACGTGTCGTAGTGCCATGAGTAGATGAGCACCGCTGGGGCTATGCAGAACGAGAGCATGTCGGCGACCGAGTCCATGTCCCTGCCCACCGCCGATTCGACGGACATCATCCGCGCCAGGGCGCCATCGATGCCGTCGAGGACGATGGCGAGGAGGATGAGGAGCGATGCCGTGACGAAGGCGTGGTCGATGGAGTACATCACGGCGAGGATGCCGACGACGCCGTTGGCGGCCGTCGCGACGTTGGGGATCTCGTCACGCACCAGCACCATGCTACCCCTGCCTGGACATCACCCACGCGTCCCCGTAATTGCTCTTGCTGCCGGGCATCCTGGACTCGACCGCGATGGTGCTGAGGGCGCCGCGGACACGCGTGCCCTGGACAACGTTCGGCTGGAAGGACGCTGGGAGCACGAGGTCCACCCTGGAGCCGAACCTGATGAACCCCACCTTCTGGCCCTTCTTGAGCACATCCCCGACGTTGACGTACGGGATGATGCGCCGGGCGAATGCTCCCGCAATCATCGTCAGGGTCACGGGGCCGGACGGAGTGTTCATGACAACGGCAACGCGTTCGTTCCCGGTGCTCCTGCCGGAGAACGCGGGCCAGTGGCCGCCGCGATGCCTCGTGACGTCCTTCACGGAGCCGTAGATGGGAGCCCTCACGACGTGCACGTTGTGGACTCCGAGGAAGATGCTGATGTGCACCCCGCCCTCCCAGAACCGGATCGAGCGTACGATGCCGTCGGCCGGGGACACGATCCCTTTGCCGATCGTCCTTCGAGGGTCCCTGAAGGTGAAGAGGAGGAACGAGCCGAGGGCGACGAGGGCCATCGATAGGGCGAGCAAATGGGCGGGCGCCGGGATACCGGCGTACCCGCTCAAGGCCGGGGTGAGTGCGAGGATCTCGATGGCGGCGAGAGCACCCGCGAACGCCCCGAGCGCCAACGGCGGCCCCGCGAGGCGGAACCCGCCCCTGATGATTGCCATGTCACTCAAGGCGCCGGATGATATTTCTAAATTACGGTTGAGCGGGATAGCGGGCCAGGCGCTGCCGGAGGTGGCACGTCGGTCCAGCGTCAGAGCCCGAGAGCCCTGCGCGCGTTGGCGTTCGTCTCGTCCACGGAACCGCTGCTGTCGACCTCGCGGACGAGCCCGGCGATGGAGTAGAACTCGATGAGCGGCGCCGTCTTCTTCCTGTAGGTCGCGAACCGGTTCCTGATGGTCTCCGGCCTGTCGTCATCGCGTACGATCAGGCCCGCCCCGCACCCGTCGCATGTCCCCTCGGTCCTCGGGGGATTGTTGCGCACGTTGAAGACCGCGCCGCAGTCGGGGCACACGCGCCGCCCTCCGAGGCGCTCCACGATGACATCCTCGGGCACCGA
>JAKEGO010000028.1 GCA_022615805.1 Thermoplasmata archaeon | reverse complement strand
GGAGGCTGAGGCGTTCGAGAGCGCTATCATGCGGTTTGGGGGGGTGCGCATGGGCCCTTATGATCGACCGGCCTCCGCGGCCGTGTCACCTCTCGATCGGGAACTGGATCTCGGTCACCCACTCCTTCGGGTCCATGTCCATCGAGAACCTTACGTACAGTTCCCTTGGCGGTCCGGCCACCTTGTAGCCCTTCTTCTGGATCCACTTCCACAGACCCGTGTAGACCCCGGTCAAGTTGTCGTATGGCCCATACACTGTCGTGTAGGCAACCTCGCAGCCCGGGAGCGTCTCGACGGCCGAGGTCCCCTCCGAGGTCTCCTCGACGTCGTCCGGGACGGGGACGCCCACCTTGAAACGGACCTTGTCGGGCTCGACCTGCTGCGGATCGTCGTAGTATTCCGCCAACCCCGAAGGCTCGCCCTGGGGCATCGGTATCCCCTTCGAGGCCATCCATCCGGCGAGGTCGCCGAAGGCTCTGGGTATCGTCTCCTGGAAAGGCATCCCGCTGGCCATGAGGGACGCGACCCTCATGGGCGGCTCTCGTTTCGTCTCTATCTTGATTTTTACCATGACTGCGCCTCCAATTGCTGATCCACACACCACATAAAAATACCATTCGGGAAGGGGGGGGTGAATGTGATGCGGCTTCATCCCGAAAGTCCATCTGAGATACCTTCTAACAGTGGCTGCGAGCAATTTGCAGAACAAGCCAGTCATTCCAGTTCCTTCCATCCCGTTCCCGCTGACAAGAGTTTTAGGATGAAGCCTTGTGATGCGGTGCGTTTTTATATCGCCGCCAGGATTCCGACCCAGAGGAGGAACGGAGATGAGGATGCATACGCTCGTGTTGGCAATGGCGATGATGGCCGTCATGGTCCTCGGCGCGGCCGATGCGGCCGAACACAGGGTCGACGACGACTGGATGGGAGCGGACTTCAGCTCGATACAGGACGCCATCAACGCGTCCACGGACGGGGACACGATCCTGGTCCACGCCGGCAATTATCCGGGAGACCTGTTCGTCAACCGCTCCGTCTCCATCATCGGCAACGGCACCTCTGTGACGACGGTCGAAGGCGAACATGACGGTCCGACCGTCGAGGTCGCCAACCAGTCCGCCCGGTTATCCGGTATCACATTCACCACGGGGGACTCCAACGAGGCCGTGATCGATGTCTGGCGCAATTTCGTCGTCATCGACAACTGCAGCATCGTCGACTTCTCTGGCTTCGGGATCAGGGCCTACGACCGCACCACCATCGACAACTGCACCATCGACAACGGCCCCGTGGCAATATCGATAAACAACGACGATCTCGTGGTCGTCAAGTGGACGACGCTGGCGAACATCTCCTATCACTGCGTCGAGCTCTACTACTCGCAATGGGTTAGCATCGTGAACACGACACTCGACAGTTTCGGCATCGAGATGGTCGGTAGCGCGATCGCGGACTTCTCGTCCCACGACATTGACAACGTCACCGTGAACGGCCTTCCCGTCGGTTACTTCGCCGGGGAGGACGCCCTGACCATCGGCCCGGGCTACGGCCAGGTGATCCTCGCAGATAGCGACTATTCCGAGGTCGAAGGGCTCTCCATCTCGGGAGTCGGTTACGCCGTGCAGTTCCATCACTGCTTCCGCACCTCGCTCGCCGATTCCGAGTTCGATGATGTCGACACGATACTTTTCATGTCGAATTCCGACGACTGCTCCGTCTCGGATGTCCTGGCCACGGACACGATGGGGACCGCGCTGAAGTTGCAATACTGCACCGGAGCCTCGATCTCGAACGTGACGGCGAACCAGCACTCATCGCCGATGGAAACGGCCGTGGAGCTGATGAACTGCGACACCGGCCTCGTCCTCGAGAGCTCGACCTTCAAAGGTTTCCATCGGGGGCTCTTCACATGGACGACATCGGACCTGATCGTCCTCGATTGCAACTTCTCGGACATGGACCAGGGCCTTTACCTCTCGAGGTCCAACGATATCGAGTTCCACGGCTGCAACATCACTGGCATCGCCGGTTACGGCATCCGTTTCGACGATTGTTCGCTCTGCGTGGTCGCGAACTGCTCGATATCGAGAGGCTCCAGCAGTGGCATCAGGCTCGATTCGACCGATAATACGACCATCATCTACTGCGAGATATTCTCCAATGACGATTACGCGATAGACATTCGCGGCTCCGCCGACAACGACATCCACCATAACAACATCGCCAACAATGCGGGCGCTCTCGGCCAGGGCTTCGACGATGAAGGGAACAACACGTGGGACGACGGGATCTCCGAGGGGAACTGGTGGTCGGACTGGAGCGGCTCCGGACCCTACGACATCGGAGGTCCGGGCGGTGCCGAGGACAGGTACCCCCTGGCAGACAAGGTGAACACGAGCGCGCCGGAGGAGGTGCCGGAGGCGCCGGTCCTCCTTGCCGCCGGAACGATCCTGATGGTCTTCTTCATGGCCGACGTTCGGAGGCGCAGGGCCCGCTAGTACTCCATAGGCTCTCCCCAGGTCCTGATCGATGCGCTCCCTCAGGATGAGATGCGCATTTTCGTCAGGCGCTTCAGAGGGGCAGTATATTATAAGGGTAATCAGATTCCCGAAGCGAGGTGTATTATATGAACGGTAGATGGTTGATGGCCGGAATATTACTGCTCGTATTGACGATCGCTGCAGGGTCTGCCCAGGCAGCCACGATCATCGTCGACGACGACTGGGCCGGCGCCGACTATTCCAACATACAGGACGCGGTGGACAACGCGATGGACGGCGACCGGATACACGTCAACGCCGGGACATACTACGAGAACGTGGATGTCACCGTCGAGATCACCATCAACGGCAACGGGACCGGGCCTTCGGGGACAATGATCGACGTTTCGAGCTCGAACGCGATCAATGTGAGCGCCAACAACGTGAGCCTCAGGAAGCTCCACCTGGATGGCGTCGGCTCCACGGGAAGCGGGGTCTACATGCATATCAGCAACAACCTCTCCTTCGAGGACGGGCTCTCGAACGGCTTCGAGAACAGCATCTGGGCTTACAGCTGCCGGTGGGTCAGGGTCCAGCGGAGCGAGTTCTGGAACGCGACCGAACTTGGCGTGGGTTTCGGCGATTGTTACAGCGTCCTGGTTCAGGCCTGCCTGATCAATGGCACCGGAGGCCCTGGCATCAGCGTGGCTTCCACCGCGTGGTTCTCGGTGGTGGGCTCGGGCATCAGGTCTAACTGGGGCACTGGTGTGAACTTGGTGAACTCGAACAACGGCACCATCGAGGACTGCAACATCTCGTGGAACAACGAGGGGGAGGGATGGGACGATGCGGGGATATACTCCGTCGATACGGACAACCTGACCGTCGAGCGGTGTGAGGTC
>JAKEGO010000004.1 GCA_022615805.1 Thermoplasmata archaeon | reverse complement strand
GCGGCACATAACGTGATTGTTGCGAGCAATTCGCAGAACGAGCCAGTAATTCCAAGGCCTCCCATCCCATTCCAGCAGACCCGACTTTTGGGATGTAGCCGTCACGGCGACGGGCGACGGCGCATGAGGCTGTCAACGATGCGCCCTGCCTCCCGCCACGTCCGGAGCACCCGTCACGGTGGGTCGGGTCGCAGCGATACTCTTATCTGGTCGTGCAACGATGGTGAAGGCCGGTGCAGACAACGTGAAGAGGTGTACGGCGGGCATTCTGATGAGGGACGGCAAGGTCCTCCTCGGGAAGCGCTCAGACCTCAGGTCTTTCTATCCCGACGTGTGGGACGTTCCCGGGGGGCACAACGAGGAGGGGGAGCCGGCCGAGGAGGCGCTCGCCCGCGAACTCATGGAGGAGATCGGCGTCGTCCCCACGGAGTTCACCAGGCTCAGCGTTCTGGCCGAGATCAACCCGCAGGCGAACGACACGTTCAGGTACGACATCTTCCTCGTGACGGACTGGACCGGCGAACCGGAGAACCTGACGGACGAGCATACTGCCCTCAGGTGGTTCGACCCCGGCGAGGCGGCGCTGCTCAGACTCGCCCACCCGGAGTACCCGAACATGTTCGCCGCCCTCGGGGCGGGGCGGCATAGCGACGGCGCGTGATCGCTTCCGGGCCGAGGCGGCCACGGCGGAAGGTTGAAGTGCCCGGCGGCCACTGTCGCGCAGGATGACGGGATACCGCGTTGTCGTGGCTGGTGACGCCCATGTCCCGGCGATACTCGGCCTGTGGGCTCAGCTGATCGACCACCACGCCGCGCTCGATCCCTTCTACGCGAGGCTCCGCGACGATGCGACCGTCAACTTCGAGTCCTTCGTACGCGAACTCATCGCCGGCGAGTACACGAGGGTCCTCGTCGCGATCGAGGACGGCGCCGCCGGCGGCCGCGTCGTGGGATACAATCTGGGCCGCATCGTGGAGTACCCTCCGATCTTCGAGGAACGGGTCTGCGGCGAGATCCTCGACATGCACGTGGCGCCGGAGCACCGCCGTCGGGGCGTCGCCACGATGCTCCTCGAGCGGATGATGGAGTGGTTCAGGGGGATGGGCATGTCGCGGGCCGAGGTGAACGTCCACCCGCTCAATACCGACGGGCAGGCGTTCTGGAGGGGGAGAGGCTTCACCGACAGGATGAACAGGCTCTATAGAACGCTCGAATGATCGTTGACCGTGATGTCCGACAGGCCATCTCCCGTGATCCTGAACCGCGCGGTCGCCCCCTCGGACATCGACCTGTGCTTCATGAGGACCGCCTCCCTCACGGACGGCGATATCCAGTCGAGGCGGAGGATCGTCTTCGCGTTGTGCTTCAGGACGTAGCCTCCAACGGGCTCGAGCTCGTCGGTGTCGACGTCGGTGTAGACCTGGTTGGTCAGGAGGACGGCGACGCGGCGGTCCCTCGCGAGGGTGAGGAGGGCGAGTATCTGCGACAGGAGGTTCTGGCGCATGGTGTCGTCGCTCTGCACGTCGAGCCGGTAGTACGTCGTGGCAGAGTCGACGACGATGAGGCCGACCCGCGCCTGGCTCCCGGCGAGCTTCACGGCCTTCTCCACGAGCTTGTGCTGCTCGGTCATCGAGAGCGGGCGGAAGAAGATGACGTTCGAGAGGACGTCCGCGACGCGCCCGTCATGGTCCTCCTCGTGCTCCGGCACGACCCCGCCGGCTATCTGCCCGACCCTCTCGGCGGACACGCCCTCGGTGTCGATGAAGAGGACCCGGTGGCCCGCGGCGGCGGCCCTCACGGCCGCGCTCAGGCAGATGTTCGTCTTACCGGTGCCCGCCGCGCCGTAGACCTCGGTCACGGTGTCGCACTCGATCCCCCCGCCGAGGAGGGCGTCGAGGGCGGCGCAGCCCGTGGTGAGCCTCGCGATGACGGATGTCGCGACGGCCCTCTCGCCAGGCGGCAATCACTCACCCCGCCTGACGGTCATCTCTCGCTCGAGGGTCGCGAGGTCCTCCTCCCCGAGCGCCTTCGGGTTCAACGGGACGAGGAGGACTACCTCCGCCTCGGAGAGCGCGTCCTTGAGGTGCCTGACGAAGTTGATCACCGGGTCCGAGCCGTGGGTGTGGACGAGGTACTCGATGCCGTCGAGCATGACGTACGTCCTCTCGTGCTTGTCGACCTCGTTGAGGATCTCCTCCATGAGCTCCTCCAGCATCGAACTGACGGTGTCGAGGCCGCTCGGGATGTCGGTCAGCCACAGGACCTTTGCGTTGGACAGGTCGTAGAAGTGCATCAACTGCTTCGGGTTGGTCCTCGAGATGCAGAGGCCCGGGTGCGTGCGGATGCCCTCGCAGAACAGCTTGTAGGCCGGGTCGGGCTGGATCACCTCGAGGAGGTAGGAGAAGCCCCATTCGAAGGAGTCGGCGCTGGTCAGCTTCGGGACCGCCGGCCCGAGCTCCTTCTGCTTCCGTGGCCGCGGCTTCGCCTTCCGTGGCTCCGCATCATCCACCTCGATGTAGTCCCGCAGGAGGCGCTTCGCGCTGGCGAGGTCTATCGGCTTCTTCCGGAACATGTGCTCCGCGTGCAGCTTTGTCATCGCCCCTTCGAGCTCGCGTATGCTGTCAGTGATGTTCCCAGCGATGTACTCGATGACGTCGGCCTGGAGGTTGATGCCCATCTCGGCGCCCTTCTTTATCAGTATGGCCGTCCTGAGCTCCAGGGAGGGCACCTGCATGTCCGCGATCAGCCCCCCCTCGAACCTCGTACGGAGCCGTTTCTCGAGCGTCCGCATGTCCTTCGGCGGGCGGTCGGACGTGATGACTATCTGCCTCCCTTGGCTGTGGAGGAGGTTGAAGAGCTGGAAGAACACGTCCTGGCCGGACTCCTTCCCGGCGAGGATCTGGATGTCGTCGACGAGGAGCACGTCAGCGTCCTCGTATCTCGTGAGGACCGCATCGTCGCCCGCCCTTATCGATTCCACCACGTCGGCAGCGAAGTCCTCGGATGTGACGAATATCTGCCTGAGGTCCGGATGGTGCGACGCGATGTGGTTGTAGATCGCGCCGAGGAGGTGTGTCTTCCCGAGCCCGCTCGGGCTGTAGATGAACAGCGGATTGTACGTCCGCCCTGGCGACTGGGCGACCGCGAAGGCGGCTGCCCTGGTGAACCGGTTGGTCTCGTCGACGACGAACGTTTCGAATGTGAAACGCCTGAAGTGCTCCGGGGCATGGGGCACTTCGACGCGGGACCTGGTGGCGTCGCCGAGGATGACGTCGGTGGGCACCTTCCCCCGGTCCCCGCTCGATATCGAGCGCATCAGGCGCTTCACCCTGCTCCCGGGAGGGGGCGCGACGGGCTTCTGTTCCGGGGCGTCTCCGCCCGCAACCCGCCGTCCCGTGGCATTCGCCCGCGCCGTCCGCCTTTGCGCGGTCGTATTCCCAGGCCTCGGACCTTTTCCGGAGGACGGATGCAACGTCCGACCAGATGTGCCACCCCTCAGGCCCGATCGTGCGGTGCGGGACTGCGCGCCCTCCGCCCGCCGCGCGGGCTCGAAGTCCTCGATCCCTTCGGAAGCGACCTTCAGACCGAGGTGGTAGATGTCCCTCTCGAGGACGGGGAGGTTGACAGGATCGTACGACATGTCGATGAGCTTCTGCCTCTCCTGGGCGTGCCTCTCCGACTCGATCCCCTGGAGGACCTTCCTGTGCGAGGAGAGCGAGGCCACGTCGCGCTCGAAAAGGTTGAACTCGGTCTTGATGATGTCGACGTTCCCGGTGTTGAGCGCGGTGTCGAGCCTGTCGACGACGTACCCCTGGCTCCGCCAGTAGTGCGACATCGACTCGAACCTGCGGAGCTCGTCCCCGCGCGTGTCCTTCCTGGTCGCCTTCCTCCTCTCCATCAGCCGGTTCTCCAGCTCGAGGATGTCCTTCCTGACCACGAGCGTCCTGCTCACGTCGGGGATCGTCCCGGCGATGCGCTCCTTCTCGGCCTCGAATCCCTCGGCGTCGATGAGGTGGAGCCTCTCACGGAGGTCGCGCATGGTGTTGACGTTCCTCTCGAAGGTGTCGAACTCCTCCTTGATGGCCTCGATGTCCTCGAGGGATATCGCCTCCTCGAGCGGTTCGACGTCCCACCCGTCCGTCCGCCACACATCGAGGCGTTGCCTCAGCAGCCTGAGCTCGTTCAGCCGCCACTTGAGCGACGCCTCGTCCCCCTCCCCCCGCTCGACGGTCCCGCTCGGGTGCGTCCTCAGGACCTTCTCGGCGTTTTTTAACTCGTGGACGTCGATATTGCAGGTCTCCGCGCTCGCCTCCTCCAGTATCCTCGTGAAGGCGTCGTTCCCGAGGTAGAGGCGGTCGAACCTCGCCACCGCCCACTTGACGTCGCCGTCGATGAAGACGACGTTCCCCTCGTAGTAGGACCCAAAGACGTAGAAGTATATGGTGATGTAACCGCTGAACCCTTCGCGCTTGCACTCCTCGATCATGGCGAAGATGCTCTGCTCCTGGCTGGTGGTCGACTTCACGATCCTTCCAAGAGGCAGCCCGATATCCTCCATCTCCTCACCCAGTGCATCGCGACCAACACGGCGGACCTGCTCGACTGGGTTATCCCCACCCCTTTATTTATACTTAATCTGGCGAGGAAACGGCGCCAGACGTCATTTTCTGCCGTCGCGTCTCTGGAGACGCCCGAGCCATTCGTCGCGTGCCGCAAGGGCGCAGCACCCCTCGAGGGCGCCGGGCCCCGGTCCGACTGCGCCGTCGAACCCCATTGCCTCTGCGGCCTCGGGGAAGCCCCTTCCCCGGGGGTACATGCATCCGAGGACGAGCCTGCCGGAGAAGCGCCCCCTGGTCTCCTCCATTAGATCGAGCGGCGGCCCGGCCATCCCCGGGAGCGGGCCGTCCATGAGGGCGTTGACGATGAGGACGCGGGGGGAGAGGTCGACCGCCATGCCCAGCGCTCGGCGTTCGCCGAGCAGCTTTCCCCCGTGGAGCCCGAGCGTGATGTGCGGTACCACCTCGAGGCCGGCATCCATCAGGCGCCGCGCCGACGCAAGAAGGTCCCCGGGCACCCGCTCGAGGTGGTAGATCTCGCGGATCGTGCGTTCGCTCCCTATCAGGTCGAGGGAGGCGATGCGGATCCCCGCATCTGCGATCTCGCCTGCCTCCCGCTCGTCGACGAGGCCAGTATGGACGTTGATAATGAGGTCGGTCCGCTCGGAGATGTCGCGCAGGGCGGGAAGGAAAGGGCCGATGGGCAACCGGCCGTCGCTGTCGAAACCGCCGCTGACCAGCATGCCGACGCCGCCGCGGTCGGCAAGCGCCATTCCGAGGTCGAGGAGCGAATCGGGGTCACCGGCGGGCCTCATGGGCATCAGCCACTCTCCGCGGCAATGGTCGCACATCAGCTGGCACTCGCCACCTATGCGGATGGATGGGAAGGCGGGCCCCGGCAGGAACCTCCACATCGGCCTACTCCACGGGCGTCATCGTGATGACGTTGTTGCCCCTCAGGACCACGAGCCCGAGGCGCCTCCGGACGTCTTCCGTGCGCTCCTCCGTCTCCTCGAGGACGAGGTTCATGTACTCGTCGTAACCCTTCAGCTTGCCGGTGAGGACCCTCCCGTCCTTCAGCTGGAGGGATATCTTCCGGTTCAGCGTGCGTTCGAGGACCTCGACTGGCATCGACATGTTATCTGCCGCGCAACTGCCAGTTCCATCTTAAACCTATCGACTCGCGGATCGCAGGCGACGGCACGGGCGATCCCATCGCGTTCATCAAGACTAATTATTTATAGCGTCATCCTCCTGTCCATGGCAAGAACCGGGTAGGGTCCGCACAATGCCAGCAGGAGAGCTGAGGGTCGAGTTGACCGATCGTCAGGCCTACATGATGGCCTCCATGGTCACGTACTTCCTCGCGATATTCGTAGGCACCTTCAAGGCCGACGATGCCATACTCGAGTCGGGGAACCTCCGGGTCACCGTCTACACGGCGATCTGGGCCGTCCTTGCGGCGGTGACCATGGTGACGTTCATCATGGCGTTCCGGCTCTCGTGGAGGTCCGGGTTCCACTTCATGGGGATCTACATGCTCCAGCTCGTCGGCGTTTCGGTATACCTCGCGGCCGAGGACCCCGGCACGACGGAGTCGATGGTCCCCGTTTTCATGGTGTTCCTCTCGTACGCCGTCGCCCTGTCGTTCATATGGAGGACCAAGGACCTGAGGGACGGCCTCATGGCCGACCGACGGATAGTCGTGGAATACCTCCCGCTGGGCATCTGGACCCTCGAGGTGCTCGCGTCCGTCACCTTCCTCCTCGCATCCCTGATCGCGTTCCTCCAGTGGGCCGAGGAGGGAGGCGAACTGTACTACTTCCTCCTGTACCAGGTCATCTTCTACGGACTGCTGGTCCACGCGTTCATCCTGCCGGAGAAGCTCGAGTACGTCGTCGAGAAGCAGCTCCCCGAGCAGCTGAAGGCCCGCCGCGAGCTCGTCGCCCCGCGGGAGCATAAAAGGGCACTCGCGAGCGTCAAGACGGAACTCCCGCCGGACATCTGCCCCCTGTGCGGCGGGGGCCTGATGACGGAGAAGCGCTCGTGCCCGGAGTGCGGGAATGGCTTCGGTTTCGCATGGTGCCCCACATCGGAGGAGTACATCATCACGTGCCCCTACTGCAGCCTCACGACCCCCTACGGGCGGGAGCGGTGCGTCCACTGCGAGCGTGAGCTCCAGACGGCCATCAAGTGCCCAACATGCGCGATCGAATCCCCACTCTCCGCATGGTCGGGTTGAAGCGCGCGGTCCCGCGCTCAGCCGAGGACCTTGACGATGTGGAGCAACGGCCCGTCCGCCGAGGAGGTGACGAATCCGCGGACCCTCGCCACCCGGCCCTTGCGCCCATCGAGTTCCAGCGCGAGACTCCAGTCCAGGACCGGCAGCGCTTCTACTGGGCCATCCGGGTCCGAGAACCTCGGGACGGCGGCGGTGTACCATGCGTCACCGACCCGGACCCGCCTCCCGCGGACGTCCCTGACGGTGAGGTCACCCTCGAACCACGTCCCGACCGCCTTGTCGTTCACCCTGGGAACGGCGCCGGAGCCCGCAGCCGGTCTCGGGCCGGTCACGGGCCTCCCCGACAGCGCGAGGTGGACCCGCGACGCCGCCTCGAAATCGTTCCGGGCTTTCCTCGCGCGGTAGTACTGGACTGGATGCACGATCTCGCCGCAGAGGATGTCCATGTCCCGGCATAGACCATACGTCCTGAGCGTCGCGCACTTGGGCACCGAGTACTCGGTCCCGGAGTGGGTCCCGGTTATGTGCTCGACCTGATATCTGGCGATGCGGTCGTCGAAGTCGGGGGAGATGGCGAACGCCTTCATGATGTCCTCCGATGTCATCCCTATGGCGTTGAGGTAGGTGACGAGGGTGAAGCGCGCGTGGTGCGGGAGGTTGGCCCCGGCGGAGACCTCGGCGAGGAGGTGGCGGACGCATGGCGGCGACCTGTCGAGGTCCGGAGGTCCCTTGACGTCTGCGGTCCTCATCCTTCCGACGGCCTCCCTCACGGTCCTAAGGTGCCCGGCCATCGACCCGAGCATCGAGGCGTCGACCTGCGGGGGCGCGTCGGCCTCGATCCTCCGCGCGATCGCCTCCATCGCGAGCCGCGTCATCTCGGCCCTCCGGAGGAGGACATCGCCGCCCGCTACGGGCCGGTTGATGAGCTTCCACTCCCCGCCGGGGCCGCCGATGTGCTCGGCCGCGAGCCCGAGGTACCGGCCGAAGTGGACGGCGTACCTCGTTTCGCCCTCGATGGAGGCCACCCTGATCGGGAGGTCGAGCTCGGCGGCCACCGTGCGGAGCACGTCGTCCCCCTGGGCGTCGAGGCGCTCGCGCATGCGGGCAGCCTCGTGGAGCGCGAACCTGTGGACGAGTGTCCTCTCGGCGACGTGCGAGACGATGATCCTCGCGACGATATAGCGGAGGAGCGAGCGCAGAGCGTCGGCCTCGTCGACGACCTCGATAGCGGGGGGCTCGGGCCCGCCGAGCGCCGCCATCACCTCGAGGAAGCCATGATGGCGCACCTCCTCGTAATCCGGCGAGTTGAGAAGCGCGTCGAGGGGCGGGCCGTACCTGCGGACGAAAGCGCCTGTCTCGGCAAGGAACGGGAACCTGCAGAGGACGACGGCGTCCATGCGATGGCTTATTAACGGGCGGCTCTATTAATATCCTCTGGTGGCCACATGGGCGGAGGAGAGTTCGAAAGGGAGCTCAAGGGAGTGCTCGAGGGGCGCGGGGACGTCATCGCCGCGGTCACGAAGAGCTGCTCGGAGCAGGAGCGGACTAACTACTTCCTCATGGAGAGGATCCCCTTCATGGTCATCCGCGCCGCCGGTTCCTTCGGTATCGATCTCGTCGCCTTTAGGGAGGGCATCCTCCTCCCCGTCGAGGTCAAATCGTCGAAGAACGACAGGCTCTGGCTCGGTTCGGAGAAACACAGGAGACAGGTGGAGGGGTTCCACGACCTCTGCCGCCGCTCCGGGGTCATCCCCATATACGCGTTCCGCCTCAAGGGCCGGCGGGGCGACTCGTGGCGCGTATTCACCGCTGGGGAAATGGAGCCGAAGGGCCTCTCGCGGCTGCTGCACGACCATCTTCCCAAGGTCACGGTAACGGACGGCGGGAACGTCGTCCTCCCCTGGAACGAGGGGATGCCGATGAACCGCTTTGCCGCGTACCTCGACGGTCTGATGGGCGGGGACGGAAAGTGATCCCGACGTGCCGCGGTCATCCACCGCGCTCTCCTCCGATAGGACCTGCCGTGCAAGTTATCGTTCACGTCATTTGGGCCACATTGGACAGAAACGGTCCAAGGGCGATCCTGTGGATGAAGTGGCGTCCTTTCCCTCGCACCGATCGCATCATTCATCTCTGGAGAGGTGCCGCCTGCTCAGCTCCATCGCAGCCTTGATGTAGGCCTGCGTACCCGGCGATCCCATCCTGTACTGGACCGCCGGGACGCCCATGCTCTGTGCCTCGGCGATGCGCCGGTCCCGCGGGACCACCGGACCGAAGACGCTGTCCCCGAAGTGCGAGCGGACCTCGTTCTGGATCTCCCTGCTGAGGGGGGTGGGCTCGTACATCGTCAGGAGGATCCCCTCGATCCTGAGGTCCGGATTGAGGTTGTCGCTGACGACCTTCACGATGCCGACGAGGTCCTTGACGCCCTCGAGGGCGAAGTACTCGCACTGGAGCGGGATGAGGACGTCGTCCGCGGCGACGAGGCTGTTGACGGTCAGCATGCCGAGCGAGGGGGGAGTGTCGATGAATATGAAGTCGTATTCGCCCCTCACCGGGTCCAGAGCTGCGCTGAGGCGCAGTTCCCTCTCGGGGTGGCTAACGAGGTTGACCTCGGCCTTCGAGAGGTCGATGGTGGCGGGCACGAGGTCGAGCCCGCTCACCGTCGTTGGGACAATGGCGTCCTCGATCGGGCGCTCCCCGGTCAACAGGTCGAGGGCCGTGCCATTAATGTCCGAGGGCTCCAAGCCGAGCCCGCTCGTCGAGTGGCCCTGGGAGTCCATGTCGACGAGGAGCGTGGGATGGCCCATGAGGGCGAGGCAGGCGGCCATGTTCACCGAGGTCGTCGTCTTGCCGACGCCCCCCTTCCGGTTGGCAACCGCGATGACGACGGGGCGGACAAGCTGGCGGCTTACCTCCTTCGGCGTGAGGACGATGGGCCTTGGAACGCGGCTGCGCGGGACGCCCGCCGCGGGCCTGCTGCCCGCCCCTCTGCCCTTCCCGCGCCTCTCAGCCATGAGAAGAAACCCACGTTCGTCACTCTCCCTCTGGTCCGACATCCCACCCGCTGGCCGGCCTACCGCCCATGCGTCCAGCGTACTACCCTCATCGGGCCCCTTCTATTTCTTCCTTCCGCTCCTAAGGCGCTCGATCTCCTTCAGGATCTGCTCGGCCTTCTTGTCCACGTCAGCGGCCGTGGTCGTGGCGGCCCTCGGCACCGCGCCGTCCGCCGGTAGGACCGTGGCGACCGCCGGTCTCGTGCCGGCTGCCTCCGCGGTCAGCCGGCTCGCCTCCGCGGCAGCCCTCTCCATGGACGGCACGAATGGCTTGGCGACCGGCTTCGCCTCGACGATCTCCGCCCGCGAGAGCATGGTCTCCAGCTCGCGGATGCGCCCCTCGAGCTGCTTTATCTTGTGCTCCCTGTCCGCCACCTTCCTCTTCAGCGTGTTGGTGCTCCGGTCCTTGGCGAAGCTCTCGACCTTCACCTTCAGCTCGTTCATCTTCTGGACGTTCTCGGCGACCCTCCTCTCGGCCTCCTCGGCGGTCTCCCGGAGGCGCTGGTCGCGCTCCTCGATCTGTCCCTTGAGCTTCTCGACGTCGGCGGAGAGCCGCTCCCTCTCGACGTCCCTGGCGTCGCCCTGCTGGAGCGTGGCGCTGAGCGAATCGATCTCCTTCTCGAGGTCCCGGACCTTCTTGTCGCGCTCCTTCACGGTCGCGCGGAGGCTGTCGATCTCCGTCAGCCGCTGGTTGGTGATCTCCTGTGCTGTCGTGATCTTCTCCCTGAGCTTCGCGATGTCGCTCATGGTCTCCCTGCCCTTCAGGACCTGAGCGTTGAGCGACTCGACCTCCGCCCTGAGGCGCTTGACCTCTGCCTCGGCGGTCTCCCCGCCCCGGGAGGCGTCCTCGAGGGCGCGGTCCCTCGTCTTGAGCGC
>JAKEGO010000027.1 GCA_022615805.1 Thermoplasmata archaeon | reverse complement strand
TTGGTCGACATCGCATGGAACACCTACAGGTGGGTCGTCGACAACATCTATTACCAGCAGGTGGCGGGAGAGCGGGACGCGGCGACGACGCTGAAGAACCGCGAGGGCGGCTCCGCGGAGATGGCCAACCTCTTCGTCGCCCTGATGAGGGCCAACGGCGTGCCCGCAAGGAGGATATCGGGATGGGGTTACGAGTTCAAGGAGGGTACGGACGTTTACAGCACGAGGTTCGCTCACGGTTGGGCGGAGTTCTTCCTTCCGCCGCACGGATGGATCCCCGTCGATCCGACGTGGGGGCAGTCGCACATGGTGGACAACTTCGCCCGTTCCGACGACCGGCACATCGTCCTTACCCGGGGCGATGGCATCCATTTCCTGACGAGAGGCGAGTACAGCGACCCATACGGCAACACGGACATCGCGACGGATTACAGGATCGTCGTCAAGGAGGTCCACCGTCGGAACCTCTCCCTCACAAGGGACCTGATACTCGTCGGTATGTTCATCGGCCCGCTCCTGCTGACGGCATTCATCGTCGTGAAGTGGAACCAGAGAAGGCGGATCGACTGACATGGAGCCACGGCCCAAGGTCGGCGATGTCCGATACAGAGCCTTGTAGCTTTTAGGGACCGCTCGCTTTCGATCCAGGTGCTGTGTTGCATGATCTGGTCATCGGATCACAGTTCATGATGAGGATCGAGCAGCAATGACCGGCTGATGATGTCATTTCACGGATCGCCGGGCCAGATGTCAACGGATCGTGCAACACAGCGGATCCTGGCGGATCGAACGCAACGATCGGTCAACGCACCCGTGCCCCCCCCTTCGAACCAGAGGATACGGCCCTGGCTTGAGATGATCCGATCCATGGATCTCCCGGACCTCAGGTGGCGGGAAAGCCCGAGGCGGTGCTGTCAAGTCAAGGCGGACCGGACGCGATGATCGATCGCTCCCCCCAGGTCTTCCATGCGGGCTGGCAGGTCCGACCGGGTCTCGGACAATATCCCGACTAGACCTTGGGTCGCTGAGTCAGCAGCACCGTCCGAGGCCTCCGCAACGTTCATTATCCTGATCTGCCTAGGGGGTCCGTTGGAGGCCTCGCATTGTGCCCCTTCGATCGATCCAGACCCGCCGTCAGTCGGTCCATTCCCATCGACTCCAGGGAAATGGCTCTCCTGTCCAGCGAGTGCGAAATGGCATTGTATCCCGGTCCCGCGCGCTCCTTCGGGCCTGACCGGTCCGGCAACCGATGAGAGGTAGTCAGGGATGACAGAGCACATCTTCACGCCGGTCGAGACGTGGGACCACCCGGAGCGGCTCGACTTCGCGCAGGACTTCCCTCCGGCCCGCGTCTTCGGGAGGAAAGGCAGCTTCGTCTGGTGGTGGTGGATGTTCATGTTCAGGGAGGGCGGCGTCAGGAAGCAGATCGTCGCCTTCTGGACCACCAAGACCTACCCGAAGGTCGTCGTGAACGGCGAGGAATGGGGTCCGGCGGCGGACATCCGCGGCACGAGGGAGAGTTTCTCCTACAACGGCATGTCCACGTGGTGGTTCTGGGATGGCGAGAGGTTCCACGAGACGGTCCCGCGCGTGTCGCGCTTTCACACGAGGATGTGGGAAGGCGGGTTCAGCATCCGCTCCGACGACGTCACGAACCTCCTCGATCGCGGCTCGTTCGAGCTCAGGTTCTGCAGGGACGCAGGGGACTTCGACCTCCACATCGACCACATCGACCCGCTGCCGCCGCCGGTCGGTTACAAGAGGACGCTCATCACGAGGCGGATGGGCTTCGACCAGATGAAGGTGTACCAGGTGGACGCGAAGGGCTCGTTGACCGCGGGAGGGGAGTCCCGGCGCGTGGAGGGAACGCTGTACGCGCAGCACATATGCCTCAACACGCCCGCCATCCCGTGGCTGTGGGGGACGTTCCACAGGGACAACGGCGGTTACCTCACGTACTTCACGAGCTTCATCGGACCGCTGATGTTCCGAAGGAGGGCCGAATGCAAGCCCGCGTGGGACAACCGCTTCCGGTTCATCAACAGGAACCTGCACTATACCACGAACGGCAAAGATGTCATGCGGTTCCAGCACGTCAAGTTCAAGGTCATCCGTGACGAGCGGGGGCTCCCAGGATTCGAGGTCTCGGGGGCGATTGGGGACGAGCGCCTCCGCGTCAGGGTGAGTGCCCTCGCGAAGACGACGTACGAGTTCAGGAGGACCAAGCTCTGGCGCAACCGGTTCTTCTACAACGAGTTCCCGTCCGAGATCGTCGAGCTCGAGCACATCGACGCCGACGGTAAGGTCCACCGGGACGACCCCGCCGCTTGGACCGGCAACAGCGAGTACTCATGGGGCATACTTCTTAATTAATGGTAAAGCGATGCACCGACCGCAGGGTTCGGGAGATGCGAGGCATGAGGACGGCCACGGGCGAGGACGAGTGGGAGATCGAGGCGATCACCTTCGACGTCGACGCCACGCTCTACAATTATCCCATGATGATGTTCCCGCGGCTCCACAGGTGGGGGAGGCACGTCCGGCTCCTGAAACAGCTGACGAAGGCTCGGCAGAGGATACGCAGGGAGGGACGGCAGGAGGACCTCCGCCGGCGCCAGGCGGAGATCGTCGCCGAGCTCTCGGGGAAGGGCGTGGAGGAGACCTACGCGAAGATCGAGAGGGTCCTTTACAACGGGTGGAACGTCGACTTCAGGACGGTCAGGCCCTACAAGGGCACCCACGAGTTCATCCGCCAGGTGCTGGCGAACGACGTCAGGATAGCGATCATCACAGACTACCCTCCGCAGAAGAAGCTCGAGTACATGGGGTTCATGGCGTACCCGTGGGTCACGATCGAGGAGTGCGAGAGGCTCGGAATGCTCAAGCCCGCACCCGAGGTCTTCATGGCCGCCCTCGACGCGCTCGGACTCCGTGAGCACCCCGAGCGGGTCATCCACATCGGCGACCACTACAACTACGACGTCAAGGGGGCCAAGGCGGTCGGGATGAGGGCCGCGTGGCTGAGGAGGAAGTGGCGCTTCACCGCGATGCCGTGGGGGGAGGAGGACAAGGCCCACGACGTCGTCCCGGACATCGTCTTCAAGGACTGGCGCGACCTGTCGCGGGTCTTCGTCGACAGGTGCGGGTGGTCGAGGTGAGGCGCGTCCTTCTGACGGGGTTCGTACCGTTCGGCGGCCACAAGGTGAACCCGTCCGAGGTCGCCGCGAGGGATTACAGGCTGACGCGGCTTGACGATATCGTAGAGGAGGACCTGTTGCTCGACCAGACCGTCCTGCCCGTCGATACGTCGGCGCCCGACATACTCGAGGACCTGTTGGGACCGTGGACCTACGACCTCGTCGTCCATCTCGGCCTGCACGATAGGGCGGACCGGGTCCGGGTCGAGCGCCGGGCGACGAACGTGATGGACTTCCGCATTCCCGACAACCGGGGGGCGCAGGTCAAGGGCAGGCCGGTGATCGAGGGAGGGCCGGAGGCCCTTCCGACGACGTGGCCAGTCGATGCGATCGTTTCCGGCCTGGGCAGCGCGGGCATTCCCGCGGAGGCCTCCGACAGCGCCGGGAGCTTCCTCTGCAACATGCTCCTCTACCGCTCGCTGCACTTCCATTGGCAGGCCCGGAGGGACGCCGCCGTCGGTCTCCTCCACGTCCCGACGCTCGACGTGCTCCCCCCGGATGACCTGTTCAGGGCGGTCGACGTCGTCCTCGCGACGTGCATCCGCGAACGGCCGATGGGCCGATCGACGGGCGCATGAGCCCCGGACCCGCCGCTCGCGCCGAGGGGAGCAACCGTTATCTACACCTACCTCTATCGATGTGCCCAGATGGCGAGCGATGCAACCGTCCGTTGGGGGTGGCGGACACGGTCCGCGCTCGCGCTCCTGTTGTCCCACGAAGTTGCAGTCTCGGACCGGGGGCTCGGCACGGGGGTCGGCCGGTGAACCGGACGATCGGCCACCTGGAACTGGAGGATGGCACGACCTTCGAGGGGCATCTCTTCGGCGCCGCCTCGGACGCGGAAGGCGAGGTCGTCTTCAATACGGGAATGGTCGGCTACGTCGAGAGCCTCACCGATCCGTCGTACAGCGGCCAAATGCTCGCCCTCACGTATCCGCTCATCGGCAACTACGGCGTGCCGCGGGCGGAGGCCGCCGACCGGTTCGAGTCGGACCGCATCCAGGCACGCGCCCTGGTGGTCTCCTCCGCCGTGGCCGGCAGCGACCACTGGGAGGCGGCGCGCACGCTCGACGAGTGGCTGGCGGGTGAGGGCATCACGGGCCTGTCGGGAATCGACACGCGGCGGCTCACGCGACGGCTCCGCGAGGCGGGGACGATGCTCGGGCGGATCGCTCCCGGAAGACCGGGCGGGGGAGGCGACTTCGAGGTCGCCGATCCGAACGCCACGGACCTCGTGGCCGGGGTCACGCCCACCGGACCGACGACGCTCGAGCCCGATGGCGGCGACGGCACGCGGATCGCGGTCGTGGACTGCGGCTGCAAGAGGAGCATCGTAAGGGCACTGCTCTCGCGGGGATGCGCCGTCACCACCCTCCCATATGACGGCCGGATCGACCCGGCGCGATTCGACGGCGTCCTCATCTCGAACGGGCCGGGCGACCCGACGATGTGCCGCGCGACCATCGAGAATGTCGCGAACCTCCTCCGTTCGGCCGATGTCCCGGTCGCAGGGATATGCCTCGGAACGCAGATCATGGCGCTCGCCGCGGGAGGCAGGACCTTCAAACTGGCCTACGGGCACAGGTCGCAGAACCAGCCGTGCGTCGAGGACGGGACCGACCGATACGTCATAACGAGCCAGAACCACGGGTACGCCGTGGAGGCGACGAGCCTCCCCGAAGGATGGGAGGTCTGGTACACCAACCTCAACGACGGGACTGTGGAGGGCATCCGCCATTCCGGGCTTCCTTTCCTCGCGGTGCAGTTCCACCCGGAGGCGACCCCCGGGCCGACCGATCCATCGCGGTTCTTCGACGATCTCCTGGGGGTGGTGCGTTCTGGTTGACCTGCCCCGCAAGGTGCTTGTGCTGGGGAGCGGCGGCCTCCGCATAGGCCAGGCCGGCGAGTTCGACTACTCCGGATCGCAAGCCCTGAAGGCCCTGAGAGAGGAGGGCGTCGAGAGCGTTCTGGTCAACCCGAACATCGCCACGATACAGACGTCGGAGGGGATGGCCGACAGGCTGTACCTCCTGCCGGTCGACGAGGCCACGGTCGAGCGGATAATCGAACGGGAGAGGCCTGACGGGGTGCTGCTCGGTTTCGGAGGGCAGACGGCGCTCAACGTGGGAGTCGGCCTGGCACGGAAGGGGGTCTTCGAGAGATACGGCGTTAGGGTCCTGGGGACGCCAATAGAGGCGATCATGGACACCGAGGACAGGGAACGCTTCGTGAAACGCCTGAAGGAGATCGGCGTCCTGACGGCGAGATCGAGCGCATGCTGCACGGTGGAAGAGGCCCGGAAGGCGGCCGAGGCGATCGGATACCCCGTCATGATAAGGGCGGCATACGCCCTCGGCGGCGAGGGCAGCGGCATCGCCCGGTCGCAGGGCGAGCTTCGGGAAATCGTGGACATCGCCCTCGCCACAGCCCCACAGGTGCTCGTCGAGGAGTACCTCGAGGGGTGGAAGGAGGTGGAGTACGAGGTCGTCAGGGACGCCCACGACGCGTGCATCACCGTCTGCAACATGGAGAACCTCGACCCGATGGGGATCCACACGGGCGAGAGCATCGTCGTCGCGCCGAGCCAGACCCTCACCGACAGGGAGTACCACATGCTGCGCGAGGTGGCGATCCGGACGGTGAGGCACCTCGGCATCGTCGGCGAGTGCAACATCCAGTACGCCCTTGACCCGGGGAAGCTCGATTACAGGGTCATCGAGGTGAACGCGCGCCTCTCGCGCTCCTCGGCGCTCGCAAGCAAGGCGACGGGCTACCCGCTCGCCGCGGTCGCGGCACACCTCGCCCTGGGGAGGTCGCTCGCCTCGCTGCCGAACAGGGTCACCGGGAGGACGGTGGCCTTCTTCGAGCCGGCGCTCGATTACGTCGTCGTCAAGGTGCCCAGGTGGGACCTCGAGAGGTTCAGGAACGTCGAGCGCAGGATAGGCTCCCAGATGAAGAGCGTCGGGGAGGTCATGGCCATCGGGCGGACGTTCGAGGAGGCCCTCCAGAAGGCCCTCCGGATGCTCGGGAGCGGGATGGACGGCCTTGTCCTGAACAGGCTCGAGTTCGACGACCTCGCGAGGGAACTGAGGGAGCCCACACACCGGCGGGTCTTCGCCGTCGCGGAGGCGCTGTCGCGCGGCATGACGGTCGAGGACGTCCATGACCTCACGCACATAGACCCGTGGTTCCTCAGGCGGATGGCATCGATAACCGGGATGACGGCGAGGCTCGAGGAGGCGGAGGGGCGGGTGGCCGGCGGCGACGGCGAGGGAGTGCCCGGCAGCCAGGCGCCAAGCCTCGACAGGGACCTCCTCCGGGAAGCGAAGGTCCTCGGGTTCAGCGACCGCCAGATCGGCCGGGCCGTGGGCCTCGGGGAGGCCATCGTCCGGGCGCACAGGATAGGGTGGGGCATCGAGCCCGTCATAAAGCAGATCGACACGCTCGCGGCCGAGTTCCCGGCGACGACCAACTACCTCTACATGACCTACTCCGGGGAGGAGAACGACGTGAGCCCGCGGGCCGGCGCGGTCATGGTCCTGGGCGGCGGCTCGTACAGGATCGGCTCCAGCGTCGAGTTCGACTGGTGCTGCGTCAACGCCGTCCGCACCGCGCGCGAGCTCGGGTACCTCACCATCATGGTGAACTGCAATCCCGAGACCGTGAGCACGGACTACGACATCTGCGACCGCCTGTACTTCGAGGAGCTTTCGCTCGAACGGCTGCTGGACATCTACGCGTTCGAGGCGCCCGACGGCGTCATCGTCTCCATGGGGGGACAGGAGTCGAACACCGTGGCGCCCAGGCTCCACGCCGCGGGCGTGCGCGTCCTCGGGACGTCCCCGGACGACATCGACAGGGCCGAGGACAGGAACAAGTTCTCGTCCCTCCTCGACGAACTGGGCATCGACCAGCCGCCGTGGACCGAGGCGGCGAGCGTCGGCGAGGCCGAGCGGTTCGCCGACGAGGTGGGGTACCCGGTGATGGTGCGGCCGTCGTACGTCCTCTCGGGAGCGGCCATGGCCTGCGTCTTCGACGCCGGCTCCCTGGAGGCGTACCTCACGAGGGCGACCGACGTCAACCCCGACACCCCGGTCGTGGTGTCGAAGTTCATCGAGAACGCCAAGGAGATCGAGTTCGACGGCGTCGCGAGGAACGGCGAGGTCCTCGTCTACGCCATCGGCGAGCACGTCGAGAACGCCGGCGTCCACTCGGGCGACGCCACCGTGGTCATCCCGCCGCAGCGCCTCTACGTCGAGACCACGAGGAGGATCAAGCAGTCGGCGAGGGCGATCGCGAAGGCCCTGAACATCACGGGGCCGTTCAACATCCAGTTCATCGCCGTGGAGAACCGCCTCCGCGTCATCGAGTGCAACCTCCGGGCGTCGAGGACCTTCCCCTTCGCCTCCAAGGTCCTGCGCCATAACTTCATCGACATCGCCACGAGGGCCATCCTCGGAGAGGAGGTGAGGCGCGTCGAGGGGTCGGCGCTCGACCTCGACCGCGTGGGGGTCAAGGCGGCCCAGTTCTCCTACTCCCGCCTCAAGGGCGCGGACCCGACCATGGGGGTCTCCATGGCGAGCACGGGGGAGGTCGGCTGCCTCGGCCAGGACATGGACGAGGCGCTTCTGTCGGCCCTCCGGTCCGTCGGGTTCAAACTGAACGGCAGGACGGCGCTCATCTCGACCGGGCCACGGGAGACCAAGGTCGCCTTCATACCCGTCCTCGACCGCCTGCGCGGGATGGGGTATCGATTCTACGCCACATCGGGCACGGCCAGGTTCATGCGGGCGAACGGCTTCGAGACGGAGACCCTGCGGTGGCCGCTCGACGGGGGCAAGCCGAACTGCATCGACCACATCAAGGACGGGAAGATCGGCCTTGTCATCAACATCCCGAAGAGCAACGAGGAGGCGGAGCTGTCCAACGACTACCTCATCCGCAGGGCGGCCATCGACCACCAGGTGCCGCTGCTGACGAACCTGAAATTGACGGAGAGGCTGGTCGAGGCGCTGCAGGTGTACGACTTCAACAACCTGCCGGTCCGGGAGTGGACGGAGTACTGAGGAAGAATCAGTCAAATTGAACCGGGGGATCCCATGCCGACATCCTCCCGTTTCCATTATTCTTCGAAGTCTCGCCCCCGTTCTACGCCATTTCCCGCTACGAAATCGGCGGTCTCCCGCCGAAAGAATGGTGAGGTCTCGCGAATAGGTACCATGCCTCGAGCAGGTCGAGGTTCGCGTTCACGAACCTGCACCAACTCACGTTCCTCAGGATATTGAACCTCGGCCTGAGGAATGTGCCGTAGAACGACGCGCTCATGTTGTTCGTGATCTCCCGTTCCCGTGCCTGTCCTTCCTGAGCCGCCTGCTTTTACACCGCGGGCACCTGAAGGTCTTCTTCCTCTCGCTGGCTGGTCCTGTCACGAACATCGGCATCCCGTCCACCCGATCGCGATATGTTTAAATGCTCATCAGAGTGTATATAACGGTGGGGAAAAACGGGGGAATGCCGGGAGAACGAAGGACGGAGCCCTATGGATGTTTACGGTATCCGATGTCATGATCTATTTGATAATTCTCATTTTCACCATATAACTCATGATAATTATTATCATAACGAAAATCAAGATAATTGTTGTGAGATAAAATATCTTTAGCCTTTCATCATCATACTCTTTTTTGATCTCGATTGATTTATTAAAATACAGATCGTT
>JAKEGO010000003.1 GCA_022615805.1 Thermoplasmata archaeon | reverse complement strand
GGCCTTCCTGGCGCCCCCTCTCTCCTTTCCGGGGGGCGGTGCCCGCTCGACCGATATCCCCACATCCACATCCTCGCCGTCGATCGCCGCCATGCACGCGTCGCGCCCCGCCCTGAACTTCTCGTTCGCGGGGTCGAGACGTATCGCCTTCTCGTAGGCGGCCAGGGCGTCATCGTACCTGTTGAGAGCCCTCAGGGCGAGCGCCTTGTTATTCCATAGATTGACGTTATCCGGGTCGATTGCGAGCGCCCGGTCGTAGAAGACGAGGGCGTCCGAGTAACGGTCCTCCATGAAGAGCCGGTTCCCCACCTCCTTGAGCTTGACGGCCTCCTCCCGCAGGTACCTCAGGAAATCCCTCTTTCTTATCCTCCTCAGGCTCTCGCTCACCTGCTCGCCGATGGCCTCCACCTCTCCCTCGTCCGGAAGGGTGGTGATGCGGCCGATGAGCCCATCCGATACGGACCTCGCATAGAGGTAGGTGAAGCCGTAACCGATGAACGATATGAGCGACACGAGGAGGAGGAGCTCACCTATCGGCCTCAGATAGAATACGGATGCCCTTATGCTAACATCGCTCTCGACCGACCTGAGGTTGAAGATGACGACCGAGTACTGACCGGGGAATAGGGAACCCGGTACGCTCATCGAACGGCCGGAAGCGAAGATCAGTGGCTCCTCCCCCGACCATCGATATGCCACGACGCTGACGTCGTTCACGTCCTCTGCGGCGAGCATCAGGACCCTGTAATCACCCCTCGCAAGGGTGAGGTGCACCTTGACCTCCGCGGAGTCCTGAACGTAGAAAGTGCAGTTCTCTAGGAACTCAGCCCATCCCCGGAGGTCCATCGGGTCCGCGATGCCGGAGAGATATCGCTGGTTCACCCCATCGGGCATGATGTATATGTCGATGGACCCATTCGCGCTCATGTGGAAGCGCCAGTCCTCCGTCGCGTTGTGGACGCTCAAGTTGAAGAGGTCCTCGACCCGCTGAGCGTGCACCCTATCCAGCGTGACGGGCACCCCTTCAGGGACCACGAAGCCCTCGTCGCTCCCGCGCTCTATCACGTAGATGTCGAAGTCCGACCGCGCTTCGATGTCCAGGGTCACGTCCTGCCTGAATGCCGGGACCCCCATGACCCAGAAGTCCATTCGCCCGTAGACCAGCGGGGATACCCGCCTCTCGAAGCTCGTCGGGGTGGAGAGCGGGACGAATATGAAGACAGGGGCGACGACCAGCATCAACACGAACAGGAGCAGGAAAACGTGCGCGGACCGCACAAGGAACTGCCGGACACGGATCCCGGCCAGGAGCGGCGTCTCCGTAGCGAGGAGCTTCAGTTCGCCCCGGAGGAAGAGGAACCCCTCGAATACCGCCGCAACGAGGAATACAGCGACGGCGCCGAACCTCGCAGCCTGGTCCATCGTCAGCATCGGGAATAGGAGGAATGCGTATAGGACGAGGGCCTCGAGCGCGATCAGAAGGGCAAAGAGCTTCCTGAACGACCGGACTCCCCTGGGCATGCCCGCGATAGTCCCACCTTCCGAAGGCCATCGGGGTCCTGCATATTATATTTACCGAAAAGGCCGCGGTCCGCCGCCGAAGCAGTGGAGCGGGTACGGGGTCCAATGGGGGGTCCATGAACGTCGGAGGAAGACGGCTGGCAAAGGATTTAGTATATCCCTTCGATACGAGGGCCGTGCGAAAGTTCCTGGTCCTGGTCATCCTGGACGGTTGGGGGATGGCGCCCCCCGGGGAGGGCAATGCCATATCCCTCGCGAACACGCCCGCCTATAACCATCTGGCCATGCGATGGCCGAACGGCGCCCTCGTCGCCTGCGGCCCGGCCGTCGGACTCCCGAGGGACCAGATGGGGAATTCCGAGGTCGGGCATATGACGATCGGTGCGGGGCGCATCCTCATGCAGCCCTTGAGCCGCGTCAACGAAGCCATCACGACCCACGACCTCGATGTGGCACCCGCCATTCGCACCATCCTCGACGACAGGGATGGCGGACTCCACCTGCTGTGCCTGCTGAGCGACGGGGGCGTCCATAGCCACCAGGACCACCTCTTCCACCTCATGTCGCTCGCCCACGACAGGGGCATCGACCCGTGGCTCCACATCTTCCTCGACGGGAGGGACACACCTCCCAGGTCCGCCCCGCTCTACCTCCGAGGGCTCGAGGCGAGGATGCGGCTCCATGGAGGGCGTGTCGCGACGATGGCGGGCCGCTACTACGCGATGGACCGTGACACCAGGTGGGACCGGACGAGGAGAGCCTACGACGCCATCGTCCACGGGAAGGGGATCCCCGCGCCTCACTGGAGCCGGGCCCTCGAGGCGGCATACTCCACGGGGGAGATGGACGAGTTCGTGATACCTACCGTCATGGAAGGATACACCGGGATGGACGACGGCGACCGCGTCCTCATGTGCAACTTCCGCCCCGACCGGATAAGGCAGATCTCCGAGGCGCTCACCGCGCCCGGATTCACCGGTTTCGATGTGGCCGACCGTCCCGTCATCAGGTTCTCCTCCCTCATGTTCATCTCGAAAGCGGTGAACGGCGGCGTTGCCCTGCCCCCCGTAGAGGTCGAGAACACTCTCGGCGAGGTCGTCTCGTGGCGGGGGAGACAGCTCCGCATCTCGGAGACGGAGAAGTACGCCCATGTGACGTTCTTCCTCAACAACGGCCGGATCGATCCCTTCCCAGGGGAGGACCGCGTCCTTGTACCTTCACCCAAGGTCGAGACCTACGACCGCATGCCCGAGATGAGCTCCGCCGAGGTCACAGCCGCGCTCATGGGCAAGCTGGACGAGGATTACATTCTCTACGTCGTCAACTTCGCCAATCCCGATATGGTAGGCCATTCGGGGAACGTTCCTGCGACGGTCAAGGCCATAGAGGCCGTCGACGGTTGCCTCGGGCGCATCGCCGAAGCAGTACTGGCGCGCGGCGGTGACCTCCTGATCACGGCCGACCACGGCAACGCCGACCAGATGATGGAGCACGGCGAGGTCCGCACCGCTCATTCGCTCAACAAGGTCCCCTTCATCGCCGCCGGGCCTGACTGTGAATGCCGCAGGGCGAGGGACGGGGAGCTCTCGGACATCGCTCCCACGGTCCTGGCGCTGCTCGGCCTCGACATCCCCAGCGAGATGACGGGGAGGCCGCTCCTCGTGCCATTGCCCTGAGCCATCCCCGATCCGTGTCGGTCACCCAGGCGATTCCGATGGTTCCCCGACGCACGCGACCCTCTGAAAAGAGCCCCCTATTCCCCTCCAGGTCACTCCAAGGATGGGGTGCCGGAGGATGCCGGTTCGATCCGAACGGAACGGTCTGGTATGCGCATTACCCCAGGAAAGGGGCACGACGAGGAACGCGGCCACCTCAGGAGTCCCCGGCGGTCATGAAGTCCCGCGACACCTTTCTCCGTAACTCCTTCTCGCAGGCCGGGCACTCGAGCCCCCTGTCCTTGGGCCGGAGGCCGCCGCCGCACGTGGGACACTGGGCCCTTATGACGCCCAGCTCCGGCGAGTTGGTCCTGAGCCTGATCTCGGGGTGCTCCTCTATGACCACCGCCTTGATGAGGTCCCCTGGCGCCAATGAGTTGGAGAAGTCCTTGAGGTACCCCTGCTCGACCTTCGAGATGTGGAGTACCGCGTAGTCCTCGGTGACGATCGCCCTCGGATTCGTGACGTCGTGGAAGATCTCGACGAGCGCCATGGCGCTCTTCAGGGAGGCGACCATGCCGACGACCACGTCCCCCTTTGCCGGCGGGCCGATCTCCGGACCGTCCCGGACGACGCTCACGGTCCGTTCCCGGGGGTCCATGACCATGAATCCCGTCCTGCCGGCGTAGATCACCCCATCGGCCTCGTACGTTCCCGTCCCCGCGATGTATTCCTCGGATGTCGCGAGGCGCTCGCCAGGGGTGACGGCCTCGCGCTTGCCCTTGTCTTCGTCCATTCGATCACTTGATCCTCTGGAAACCGCCGCGGCGGTCCTTGCCGGTCTCTGCCGTGTCGCCGCCGTCGTCGGCCTGGTCGATGAACTCAAGGATTATGGTCCCGTTGGCGACGAGGGCCTCGAACTCGTGGTGGACCTCCCGTCCCTCCTTGAGGAAGAACTCGACCTTCCCGCACTTCATGCAGCCCCACATCCATATGGGCACGGTCATCTTCAGCCATGAGCTCCAGGGCTTCTGCCAGGAGAAGAAGTTGCCGCCCGTGGCGAAGCTCTTGGAGCGGACGAGGGGTCCGCCGCACCGCGGGCACTTCATGGCCCGCAGCTGGACCCTCTCCTTCACCACGTTCGTCATCTCCCCTCGAACAAGGGTCGCGGATAATAAACTTTCCCCCCCGGTACTGTGTTGCACAATTCGTTGACATCTGGCCCGGCGATCCGTGAAATGACATCGATCAGCCGATCCTTGGTGGCTCGTTCCTCATCATGAACTGTGATCCGATGGCCAGATTATGCAACACAGCACCCCACTGCGGAGCCTCATCACGCTGGCCTCGGATCGAGCATACCGAAGGGAACGAGCCATCGATGGGTCCGTGTCCGATTCGTCGAGCTTGCCCACAGGCCAGTTCGCTTGCTCGAGCGGCACAGCCCCCTGATGATCCCGGATTGCGATCGCGCGACCAAGTTTTATAATCCCCCCGGACCCTAGAGGAGCGATGGCCTTCGATGCCCGCGTCGCTGCCGCCGTGCTCGCCGCGGTTGTGATTGCAACGGCCTACCTGTTCGTTAAACCCATGGACGTGACGAGCGTCGATGAGGGACCCCCATATCCTGATGCGAACGTCCACGCGAGCGCGTCCGCCATCCTGTCCGGCCGGAGCATCTCCCTCAGCGCGACCGGGTCGACGGGCGAGATCGTCGAGTACAGGTGGGCCCTCGGGGACGGGCGGCAGATGACCGGGGAGAACGTGACCGCATCCTACGAGGAGATGGGCAGGTACCGGATAATGCTGACCGTCGTGGACTCCCTGGAAAGGTCGGACAGCGACTTCGTATTGCTGAGCGTCAACGTCGAGACGTGGCATAACGGCACGGTAGACCAGGGCGAGCCCACCGATACATACGGGATAGAGGTTTTCTACGACGACGAGGCCGAACGTCCGGAGAGAAGGTCGCAGGGCATCACGATAAACCTAACCTACGACGCGGACCCCCAGTTGACCGGCGAGAACAACCTTACGATGTCGTTGAGGGATCCAGACGATAATGTCGTCCGCCGCCACCCGGACGAGTGGGGCGAGGTCCGCGGCACCGGCATGAGGTATGCGCTCATAGTGGTCGCCTACCAGGAGACCGCCGGTCGCGGGGGGGAATGGGAGGTCGAGGTCGATTTCGACCGTTCATCGGTCCCGGGGGGTTCGGTCGACTACGTCATGAGCGTGACGGTCTTCTACTGACGGCCCATCGTCCAGTATCGATCGTTCGAAAGAAGGCCGTCCATCGGAACGGTGGGCTCAACGGACGTTCCCCGGGCAGGTCCTGAAAAGCCCTTCAGTCCGAGGGAAATGGCGAGGGGGGTTCGTGGGGACCAAATTCGGGTGCAGATGCAAAGAAATTTGTCGAAATCCCCCCTCCGCCGAATTCTCCTATCGCGAGGGGGTTAATAAGACCTTCGGTTGAAATCTTAGGGCCGCAAGCGCAGAAAATGGCCGCAGAGGGCATCCTGGCAGCTCGTTCACGTCCGGACGAGGGCACGCTGACATCGCCCGATGGACCGCTGCTGAGCGCGAGACGGCAATCCTAAAGAGACCGAGACCCATAGACCACCGAGGTGCTGAGATGGAGATCGAACTCGTCGAGATCGAGAAGCCGGACGACATTAACTTCATCCTCGGCCAGAGCCATTTCATCAAGACCGCGGAGGACGTGTACGAGGCCCTCGTGAACGCCGTTCCGGGCATCGAGTTCGGCGTCGCCTTCTGCGAGGCCTCGATGAAGCGGCTCGTCAGGTCGGAGGGCACGTCGGATAAACTGCGCGAGCTAGCCGTCAGGAACGCGCTCGGGATCGGCGCGGGTCATTCGTTCATCGTCATGCTCGGCAACGCATACCCGGTCAACGTCCTGAGGTCCGTTCAGAGCGTCCCCGAGGTCGTCGGCATATTCTGCGCCACCGCCAACCCCACCAGGGTCGTGGTCGCCGTTGAGGGCGACCAGCGGGGCATCCTCGGCGTGCTCGACGGCCACGCCCCTCTCGGGGCCGAAGGGCCCGAGGACGTGAAGTGGCGCCACGACTTCCTCAGGAAGATCGGGTACAAGAGGTGACCCGTCCGCGGTCACTCCGTCCGCCTTTCGCCTGCGACCTCCAGTATCCGATCGGGCTGATCCTGATGGGCCGGTCCAGCGTCGCGCTCTCCTTCATGGACCCCTCCCTGTTCATGGCGACGGTCGCCTCCACCTCCTCCATGATGTCCTTCCGCATCTCCACGCAGCGCATGCGGACCTGCCCCCCTGGAAATGCCCCCCGCGGCACAACTCGCGGTTCTGGTCCGGCAAGCGAGTTCCCCGCCTACGGACGCGACCGTCGGTCGGTTCCCCCAATGATCCCCGCGCCGGAGGCATGATGGACAGTTGGATGGCACCGCGTTCCGTCGAGATGCTCTAGAATCACCCGTCAGGCTGTCACGCGGGGCAATGGGAACACGTCAGGACTTGATGATCGCCATCAGGAAGAGCCCCGCAGCGACTATCGCCCCGAGGATGACGCCCAGCACTACGAGCGCCGCCCCGAATATGTCGACGTCCTCGAAGATGAACCACTCGGCGTCGGTGGTGAGCGCGAAGGCGTAGATCGCCACGATGACGAGCCCGACAGCGAGGAGGGCGCCTCCGATGCGGCGGCTCTTTCCGGCTCCAAAGTAGAGGGTGAAGGCGCCGGCGAGCGCCGTCAACAGTGCGAACGACAGGAGGAATACGCCGCCGATGACATGTATGGGGTCCGCGCACATGCTGAATACACCGGACATTGGAACAGGTTAGCATTATTAGAACCTTTTGGGGCATTAAAATATATCTGGGGGGAGTTCCCGGGGTCGTGAAGGCGGACATCCCCGCGGACCACCCGAGGCGCGGATCCCTCCTGGCGAGGGAGGCCATTGCCGACGGCGTCGACAGTGGTCTGGTCGACCGCACCGGCCTTATTGCCCACGGGAGGGGCGAGGCATTCGACTACCTCCTCGGAGAGGCGACGCCGCCCCCCGCGATGATGGCCATCGACGCAGCTGCCGCATCCCTCCTCCTCGCCGAACGCCCAGTGATCTCGGTGAACGGGAACACTGCCGTGCTGTCGGGCAAGGCGTTGGCGTCGCTGTCCCGCGCCCACCGCATCCCCCTCGAGGTCAACATATTCCACAGGACGGAGGAGAGGATGGCGCGGCTGGTCCGGTTCATGGAGGACTTCAACCCCCACCGCGTACTCGGGCTCGATGCCGATGCCACGATCCCCGGACTCGCGCAGCCCAGGTCCCGATGCTCGAGCGATGGGATATTCGCCTCGGACGTGGTCCTGGTCCCGCTGGAGGACGGCGACCGGGCCCAGGCGCTCGTCTCGATGGGGAAGACCGTCGTGACCGTCGACCTGAATCCGCTATCCAGGACCGCCCGGATGGCGAGCATCACGATCGTGGACAACGTCGTCCGCGCGATCCCGGCGGTCCACGAGCGCATGGACGCCCTCTCCCTCGAGGAGGCCGAGGAGGTCCTTGGCTCCTTCGTCAACGAGGATAACCTCGCGGCATCCCTCCTCTACATCGAGGAGCGCCTTCGGGCGCTCTCCGGAAAGCGCTAGCACGCTCGACCAGCACCAGGCCTTGACGTTCGTTCGCACGGGACCGTCCTCCTCTTCGACCTCGGTCCTCCGACGACAACGGGCTTGGAAGAGGAGGCGAGGACGTGATGGCCTCGTCCGATGGAGGTGTCGACCGCCCGGGTCTGGGGGTACCGGAAAAGGCCGGACGGTCCTTTTTTTCACGTCGGGACGGGCTCCCCGTCGACCAGACGGTGATGCCTGGATGCCGCGACGCGGAACCCGATCTCCCGTGATCGGCCCTCGGTCGTCACGCCCCCGCCTGCCTCAGTCGCCCCCCGCCCCACCAGGGAATGCCTGGACCTCGCGTTTAAAAAGGAGATTGGTACGTCGCTTTGACATGCTTATAAACCATTCCCCCGCGATGGCTTCATCCCGAAAGTCCATTGGCGGCACATAACGTGATTGTTGCGAGCAATTCGCAGAACGAGCCAGTAATTCCAAGGCCTCCCATCCCATTCCAGCAGACCCGACTTTTG
>JAKEGO010000184.1 GCA_022615805.1 Thermoplasmata archaeon | reverse complement strand
GGTGAGGGAGTAGCGCACCTCCATCGTGGCCGTCCGGTTCTGCCACCAGTTCTCCGTGACGTTTCCGATCTCGGGGCTCCCCAGCATGAGAGGATATGACGGGTTGCCGGCCGACGAGCGGGCCGCGGGAGCCGCCGCCGCCATCAGCACGAGGGCGGCCAGTGCGGTCGCCGCGGGCTGCGACCATCGCATGCGCGCCGATTGGCCGGGAGATACTTAATCCTAATGACGGCCGGCAAGCATCGGTCATTCGCTCTGGCTCGATATCGGGTTCCGTCTCGCGACATCAGCCTTTTATCGCCCCGCGCCAATCACATCGCATGAGCGTGATCGTCCGCAACGTCCTCCTTGACGGGAGCGCTTCCGACATACTCATCGAGGACGGTCTCATCGCGGGCATCGGCGATGCGGGCATGTTCAGGTCCAGGGGGGCCACCGTGATCGACGGCACCGGGAAGGCCGCCATTCCCGGGATGGTCAACACGCACACGCACGCCGCCATGACCCTCTTCCGGTCCTACGCCAACGACCTCCCGCTAATGACGTGGCTCTCGGAGAGGATATGGCCCCTCGAGACCAAGTTGACGGACGACCACGTCTACTGGGGGACAAGGCTCGCCTGCCTCGAGATGGTCCGGTCCGGCACGACGGCCTTCAACGACATGTACTACCACGTCGGAGCCACCGCCCGGGCGGTGAAGGACTCCGGCATCAGGGGGGTCATCAGTGCCGTGTTCTTCGACATGCTCGCCGCCGACGACATCGAGGGCGCCATGAAGGGCGCGAGGAAACAGGTCAAGGAGATACGGGACGTCAGGTGCCCCCGGGCGACCGCCGCGCTGGGCCCCCACGCGCCGTACACGGTCAGCGACGAGGCCATCGGGGCGATCGCCGACATGTCGGCGTCGATGGGACTGCAGGTCCACTTCCACCTGGCAGAGACGAAGAAGGAGGTCATGGACTATCAGGCGCGGACCGGGAAGAGGCTCGTCCAGTCGCTCGACGACCTCGGCCTGCTCTCCCCGCGCCTGCTGGCGGCGCATTGCGTCTGGCTCGACTCCGACGACATCGCCCTCCTCGCAGAGCGAGGCGTCACCGCCTCCCACTGCCCGGTCTCGAACATGAAGCTCTCGGTCGGGGCCGCGATGCCCTACGTGCTGATGCGCAAGACCGGGATGCCCGTGACGCTGGGCACTGACGGCTGCGCCTCGAACAACGGCCTGGACATGTTCGACACGATGAAGACGGCGGCGCTCCTCCAGAAGCACGCGACCGGAGACCCGACCGCGATGCCCGCCCATGAGGCGTTCGCGATGGCGACGTTGGCCGGAGCCCGCGCCCTCGGGATCGACGCCGGGGAGATCGCCGTCGGGAAGCGGGCCGACATCGTCCTCGTCGACCTCCACCGCCCCGAGATGACGCCTGGGCACGACCTCGTCAGCGACCTGGTCTACTCCGCCAGCGGGGGATGCGTCGACACCACCATCTGCGACGGCGAGGTGCTGATGCTGGAAGGGGTCGTCGAGGGCGAGGAGGAGGTCCTCGAGCGGGCGAGGGAGGCCGCCGCCGACCTCTTCTCGAACGTCGAGTGAAGCCAGTTACTGACGGCTCATCGCTCATTATATCCATATTTTACGATAACAATTAATATAATGGTGAAAGGATATCGCGTTGCATGCGGACCATCTTCTGCGAGAACGCCCCGGCCCCCGTCGGCCCCTACAGCCAGGCGTGCGTCGGATGCGACCTCCTTTTCATATCGGGACAGATCGGCACCGAACCGCTTACGGGCGAGATGACCGATTCGCTCGACAAGCAGGCCCTCCAGGCCCTCGAGAACCTCAGGGCCATCCTCTGGACGGCCGGTCTCGGGGTGGAGCACCTGGCGATGGTCAACGTCTACATCACCGACCTGGACCAGTTCGAGCACTTCAACGAGGTCTACGCCGGGTTCCTCGGAGAGCACCGCCCCTCCCGTGCGGTCGTGGAGGTCTCGCGTCTCCCGAAGGGGGCGAAGGTGGAGATATCGGGGATCGCCGTCATCCCGACGAAGTGAAGGGATCGGCACCATCCCGTACCTCCCAGGCGTCCGTGTTTCGGAGAACGATGGATGTATCGCCTGTAACGTACCGGGATCACGGCGTTGCGGGCTCGGGTCCTCGATAACGTTCCGTCAGGATCGGAGGAGTTCCGTCCAAGACGATATCAATATATTCATATACCAGGGTGCAGTCGCGGTGACCATGATGCACGTCCATGCGGGCATGAACGTATGGAACAGCGCGGTCCGCCGCTACCACCAGTGGCGGCTCGAGACCTCGCACGTGAACATGACGATACTGGCACTGGTCTTTGCCGGCCTCACCGGCATGGGCGCCTTCCTGAGGGTCTATACGCCCTACTCGCCAGTCCCCTTCACGGCGCAGACCTTCTTCGTGCTCCTCTCGGGCGTCATGCTTGGGAAGCACTGGGGCGCCGCAAGCCAGTCGCTCTACATAGCGATCGGTGCGGCCGGTATGCCCTGGTTCGCCGGCGGGAACGCGGGCGTCGACGTTCTGTTCGGCGCCACGGGGGGGTACCTTGTCGGATTCGTGCTCGCTTCCGAGGCCCTCGGTTACGCCGTCGACGGCCGGGCGGTCGCGGGTAGCGTCTCTTCCCTCGTCGGGACGATGTTCGTCGCCTCGCTCGCGATACTCGCCTGCGGCACTCTCGGCCTCGTCGCCCTCGGATTCACTCCCGCGCAAGCCCTACTCTACGGATTCCTCCCGTTCCTCGGCGCTGAGGCCGTGAAGGCCGCTCTCGCCGGCGGAGCTGCGGTCTACCTGACCCCGTCGGGTGCCATTCGCGCCTGAAGCCACGTCCCGAGGGGGCGAAGGAGATCGTGACCCGGCTTGCGCTCGTTCGCGGGGCAGAACGATAGCTATAATACGTCGAATCCGTTGCCCAAACGTTCGAGGTGGGATACTGGTTTCCGCGTCAGGAAGGGACCGGCTTATCGCTGCCGTCCTCACGGTCGTCCTCGCGCTCGTCCTAATCGCCGGCACTTACGTGAACGCCCTGCGGTACGTGGAGCCGACGGGCACCTTCTCGGAGACCCGGACGTTGATGGGGACCTATGTGACGATCAAGGTCCACGGCAAGCAGACCGTGGCGGAGGACCACATCGACGCGGCGTTCGGAAGGATAGCGGAGATCGAAGCGGTCGCCTCCCGCCACCGGGAGGGCTCGGAGCTCTCCAGGCTCAACCGCGACGGCCGCATCGACGCCCCGTCCCCCACGATGCTCGACCTGGTGCGCCTTTCGCTCGAGTTCGGCCGGATCACCGGCGGCGCCTTCGACGTTACCGTGATGCCCGTCATCGGGCTATGGAGTTACGACCCCGATGCGGAGCTTCAGATGTGGGAACTCAACGAGACGGAGCAGAAGAGTAGGATCGACGCCGTGCTCCCCCTCATCGGGTATGACATGGTCGACGTCGCGCCCGATGGGTCCTACATCGCCTTCGAGAGGGAGGACATGTCGATGACCCTTGACGGGATCGCCAAGGGTTACGCTGTGGACCAGGCGATCGCTCTCCTGCGGGAGAGGGGCGTCGAGAACGCCCTCGTCAACGCCGGCGGCGACCTCGCCGTCCTCGGCACGCGGAGCGATGGGAAACCGTGGCACATCGTTCTCGAGGACCCGACCGACCCCGACGAATGGTATGCGTCCGTCGACCTCGTCAACGCGTCCATCGCGGGGTCCGGCAACTACCGGAGGTTCTACGACCCCGAAGAGAAGGTGGGGCACATCCTGGATCCGGCGACCGGCTGGGACGTCGAGCGGAGCTGGTCGAGCCACATCATCGCCGACAATTGCACCTGGGCCGACGCGCTCGCGACGGGGACGTTCGTCATGGGGGCGGAGGACGGCATCGCGCTCCTCAACTCCCTCCGGGGGGTAGAGGGCATCATCATGGCCGCGGGAGGCGACGTGACCGCCTCGGCGGGCTATCACTATCATGGTCCGGTGGACCCCGATTGGACGGTGGTAACGTGAACGTCATCGACCATCTCTTGCCAGGCAAGGGAGTGCACCCCGAATACCGCAAGGAAGCCACTTCCGGGAGGAGCATAGAGCGTTTCCCGCTCCCCGGCGTCGTGCACCTGCCGGTCGCCCAGAACCTCGGCGCACCCTCGAAGTTGAAGGTCAAGCGCGGAGAGGAGGTCCTGACCGGCCAGGTGATCGCCGAAGCAGGGGGTTATGTGAGCGCGCCCATACACGCGACCGTCTCCGGGAAGGTGTCGAAGATAACCCAGGACGTGCATTTCGCCTCCGGCAAGCCCGTCGATGTGGTCCTGATCGATTCGGACGGTCGCGACCAGTGGGTCGAGCTGAAGAAGGCATCGCTGAAGGACCTCTCCACGGATGACATCCTGAAGAGGATATGGGACGGCGGCCTCGTCGGCATGGGCGGCGCGACGTTCCCGACGCACGTCAAGCTGAAGCCACCGGCGGACAAGCCCATCGACACGCTCATCGTCAACGGCGCGGAGTGCGAGCCTTGGATCACATCCGACCATCGGATGATGCTCGAGTACGGCCGCGAGATCGTCTCCGGGATCGAGGTCATGCGGAAGTTGGTCCCCGCCACGGTCATCTTCGCCATCGAGGGGAACAAGCCCGACGCCATCGAGAAGATGTCGGAGCTCGCCTCGAGCTCGAGGGCCGGGAAGCACGTCGAGGTGGTCGCAGTGCCGACCCGCTACCCGATGGGCGGCGAGAAGACGCTCGTCCAGCACCTCCTCGACCGCGAGGTGCCCATAGGGGGACTTCCCCTTGACGTCGGGGTCGTAGTGCAGAACGTGAGCACCGTGAAGGCCATCCACGACGCGGTCATCGAGGGTAGGCCGCTCGTCGAGAGGGCCGTGACTGTCGCCGGCATGGTCGAGAGGCCAGGCAACTTCATGGTGCGCTTCGGAACTCCGGCGAGGGCTCTCATCGACCACTGCGGCGGACCGGCCATCGGGGCCAACGAGGTCATCTTCGGCGGTCCCATGATGGGGATATCGCAGTGTTCGTTCGATTCCCCCGTCATCAAGGGAACGAACTGCATCCTCGTCAAGCGCAACACCAAGAGGCCGGAGCGCGGCTGCATCAGGTGCGCCAGGTGCATATCCCACTGCCCGATGGACCTGATGCCGACGATGTACGTCCAGTTCGCCAAGGCCAAACGCTGGGAGTCCTGCGGCGAGTACTTCATCGACGACTGCATCGAGTGCGGGTCGTGCAGTTACTCCTGCCCCGCCAGCATACCCATCGTCCAGTACATCAAGCTCGCAAAGGCCGAGCTAAGGAAGGTGAGGTCGAAATGACGCCCGACAGGATGCCCTCGACGGACGGCGGTGGCATGACGGCGGCTGCACCGAGGGGCGCTCGCGGCGAGGCGCCGGTCTCGAAAACGAGCCACGCGGAAGGGGAGAAAGGACCCGCGAGGAGGCAGGCGGATGGATCCATGACGGCGAGGGATGTCGCTGCACCGGGCGCGAAGGGAGCGCGGGCCGCCGGTGTGAGGATCGCAGACACACCCACGAAGGCGGGAGGGCAGCGGCCTGCCGCGGCCGCGAAGGCTGGAACGCCCGAGGGAGCCGCTGGGACGGACGGCAATGCGACCGGGGAAGGGCAGACGGCGGAGACCCTCATCGTCTCGACGAGCCCGCATGAGAAGGACCGCACATCCGTGGAGGGTATGATGTACCTCGTCATCCTCGCGCTGATGTTCCCCACCGTGGGCGCGATCCACTACTTCGGCGTCTACGCGGGCCTCATGATCGTCACCAGCGTACTGACCTGCATACTCGTGGAATACGTCTCGAAGATGCTCCGGAAGAGGCCGTTCGTGATGGACGGGAGCGCGGTGGTCACCGGCCTGCTCCTCGCCCTCGTCCTCCCACCGAGGCTCCCTCTGTGGGCTGTGGCCATCGGTGCGGCGGTCGCCATCGCCATCGCGAAGGAGGCATTCGGCGGCCTCGGGTACAACATCTTCAATCCGGCGCTGGTGGGGAGGGCGTTCCTGACGGTCAGCTTCGCCGGCCTGATGACCGAGTGGGTCCTTCCCGTCGATTCGCCGACCTCGGACGCCGTGGCCGGCGCGACGCCGCTGGGCGAGGGGTTCGTCAGAGAGGGAAGCAAGGGCGCGCTCTACTGGGACATGTTCGTCGGCAACACGGGCGGCTCCCTCGGCGAGACATCGGCGATGCTGATCCTCATGGGCGGCCTCCTTCTCGTGGCCCTCCGGGTCATCAACTGGCGCATCCCGCTATTCTTCATCGGCACAGTCACCGCCCTCATGTTCGCCCTTGGCGAGGACGTCGTCTTCCACGTGCTGGCGGGCGGGCTCATGCTCGGCGCGTTCTTCATGGCCACCGACTACGTGACAACCCCGCTCACGGACCGCGGCAAGGTGATCTTCGCCACCTCCGCCGGCGCGCTCGTCGTGGCGATCCGCATGTGGGGGAGCCTGCCCGAGGGCGTCGCGTTCTCCATCCTGATCATGAACGGTTTCACGCCGCTGATCGACAGGTACACCGTCCCGAGGCCGTACGGATATGTCCGGCCTAAGAAGAAGGAGGAGGTGAAGGCATGATGCGGACGAAGGGCATCGACATGAAGGAGATGTTCCCGGTGTTCCGGCTCACCATCGTCGTGGCTGTGGCGGTCATCGCCCTCACCATCACCGATGCGGTGACCAGGGACCTCATCGCGGAGTCGCGCGAGAAGGAGCTGCAGGCCCTCCTCGAGAAGATCTTCCCGGGGATGGACGATTACGAGGAGAAGGACGACGTCTACTTCATCCTCGAGCGGTCCGACGTCCCCGTCGAGAACCCCTATGGCATCGATGAGAATTACGAGATCATCGGCTTCGCCTTCATCGCGGAGGGGGACGGCTACGGTGGGGCCATCGAGCTGCTCATCGGCATCGAGCCTGACCTCGACGATCCAACCCTCGTCGGCATAAGGGTCCTAACGCAGAGCGAGACGCCCGGCCTCGGCGCCAAGATCGCCGATGAGGAGTTCACGGACCAGTTCAACGGGCTCGCTACCGGGGACGCCGTTCTCACTGACGACGGCGGACAGATAGACGCGATATCGGGGGCGACCATCAGCTCGAGGGCCGTCGTCGATGCCATCCAGGATGCGGTCTCCGCGACCGTCGACGACCTGAAGGCCATGCAGGAGGTGACCTGATGAGCGCGGGACCGGGGCCGGCCCACGAGCATGTGTCCGACGCCGGCGGCAAATGCGCCGGATGCGGCGTCGGTGCCAGGAAAGAGGGGAGCGACATCTGCCACACGTGCTTCACCGACGCGCAGGCTCGCGAGGTCGCCAGCAGAGGGAGGGCGAAGGGGGACGGCTTGGTAGGCGCCCTGAAGAAGGGCATCACGGCCACGAATCCCGTTTTCATCCTCTTCCTCGGCCTCTGTCCGACCCTCGCGGTCAGCACATCGATCGACAACGCCGTCGGCATGAGCGCCGCGGTGATGTCCGTCCTGATAGGGTCCAACATCATCATCGCTTCAGTGCGCAAATGGGTGCCCGACATCGTCCGCATCCCCATCTTCATCGTGATCATCGCGACGTTCGTGACCATAATCGACCTGTCGATGCAGGCCTTCGTCCCGCCGCTGAGCCGGGCGCTGGGCATCTACGTGCCGCTCATCACCGTGAACTGCATCATCCTCGGCCGCGCGGAGGCATATGCGTCGAAGAACAGCGTGAAGGGCTCGCTCTACGACGCAATCGGGATCGGCTTCGGGTTCCTCGCGGCCATCCTCCTCGTCTCGACCATCAGGCAGACGCTCGGCACCGGGATGATCGAGGTCTTCGGCGCCAGGATCGCCGAGGTCCCGGGGCTCGTCGACTACCCGATGGCGATATTCATCCTGCCGATGGGCGCGTTCCTGGTGATATCGCTGCTGCTCGCGACGTTCCGCTACCTGGGGGTGATGAAGTGCGAGTGAACGACCCGAAGCCGTCCCGGCGGTTGCCGAAGTCCGCGCTCTCGCCCGTTCCCTCGGCATCGGGACCAAGGTGCGATCCTCCACATTCGCCCGGGAGCTTTGCGGGCGGTCTCCCGGCGTCCGCTGAAGGAGGTGAACGGGCATGAGCAACCTGATCTCGATCTTCATAGGACTCGCGCTGATCAACAACTTCGTCGTGGCGCGCTTCCTGGGCCTATGCCCGTTCTTCGGCGTCTCGAAGAAGCTGGAGAACGCCCTCATGATGGGCATCGCGGTCACCATCGTGATGGTACTCGCCTCCATCGTCACGTGGTTCCTGCTCTACGGGATCCTGAAGCCTTACGACATCGAGTACATGAACAACACCCTCTACATCCTCGTCATCGCGGCTCTCGTCCAGATCGTCGAGATGTGGATCAAGAGGACGAACGTCCCCGTGTACAACGCCTTCGGCATCTACCTTCCGCTGATAACGACGAACTGCGCGGTCCTCGGCATCACCTTCATCAACGCCACGGAGGCTTACGACCTGATCGAGAGCGTCGTTGCGGCCTCCGGCGGCGGCGTCGGCTTCACCCTCGTCCTGGCCATGATGTCCGGCATCCGCGAGCGGATCGAGCTGGCCGACGTGCCCCGGTGCTTCCGGGGGATGCCGGTGGCCTTCCTCGTCGCCATGATCCTCGGCCTCCTCTTCTTCGGCTTCAAGGGGATGGTCTGATGCTCGTGACCGTGCTAATAATCGTTATACTGACCCTCATCGGTTTCGGATGGGGCATCGCCATTTTCTTCGCGAACCGCGTCCTGCCCCAGGAGACCGAGGAGATGAGGCGCACCGCCGAGATATCGGGCGTCCTCCCGGGGATGAACTGCGGCGCCTGCGGCCAGCCGGGCTGCTTTGGCTACGCCCAGGCTTTGGCCGCGGATCCGGAGGTCATCAGGAGGACACCGTGCATGACCGCCATCAAGGACCCTGAAACGGTAGCCAACCTCGAGCGGGTGCTCGGCTTCAAGCTCGAAACGGACGCGATGGACCTGAAGGCCGTCGTCCACTGCGTGGGTAAGAGCGAGCAGATCGTCGACTACAAGGGGATCGGCACATGCAAGGCCGCGGCGCAGCTCCACGCCGGCGCGAAGAAGTGTCCCTTCGGATGCCTCGGCCTCGGCGACTGCATGAGGGTCTGCCCGTACGACGCCTACACGATCGACCCGGAGAGGAACGTCGCGGTCGTCGACCGGGAGAAGTGCATCGGATGCGGCCTCTGCGTCGCTGAATGCCCGCACGGCATCATCGAGCTCGTGCCGTCCAGCACCGCCCAGTTCCTCGGATGCTCCTACACCACCCTCCTGCCCATCCCGGGCCGCGAGCGGTGCGAGCAGGCCTGCATCAAGTGCAGGAAGTGCGTCAAGGCGGACGAGCAGGGGCGCGTCAGGTGGGACGACGCCCGCGCCCTGCCGGTCATCCCCGGGGACGCAGTCCCGGCGTCGGTGGAGGCGTGCCCGGCGAAGGTCATCATCGGGACGAGGTGACCCGCTTCCCCGCCGATGCCCCCCATTCATGCGCCTCCATCAACGTTAATTAGGGATCACGCCGTTCGGAGGACAGGTGACCCGCATGCGCTACGACCTCGAGGGACGGGTGGCCATCGTGACCGGCGCTTCGCGCGGCATCGGCCGGGGCATCGCCCTGGAAATGGCGAGGAGCGGCGCGATCGTGGTCGGCACCTACGTGAAGCACGCGAAGGCTGCCGGGGCGGCCCTGAAGGAGGTTCGCGCCGCAGGGGGCGACGCCGAGATCGTGCGCGCCGACGTCTCGGTGGAGGACGATGTGATCGCCCTCAGGGACCGGGTGCTCGATTCGTACGGGAAGGTCGACCACGTCGTCAACAACGCGGGCATCCACAGCACCTCAAGTCGTGGGAGCTGTCGCTCGCGGACTGGAACCGCATCCTCGCGACGAACCTGACCGGCACCTTCCTCACGTGCAGGGCGTTCATCCCCGCGATGAAGGAGGCGGGCTACGGCCGCATCGTATACATCTCCTCCTGCGCCGCCTACACCGGCACCGACCACGAGGTCCATTACGCGGCCAG
>JAKEGO010000026.1 GCA_022615805.1 Thermoplasmata archaeon | reverse complement strand
GTCACCTTCCACGACGCCTCCGATATGTGGGGGATGGAGTGCCTCGCGACCCACGACCTGCTCCAGGAGCGCGAGGGGCGGTGCCGGACAGCGGTGATCGGCCCCGCTGGCGAGGACCTCGTGCGGTTCGCGGCGATAACGGTGGATGGGCACAGGCACGCCGGCCGTGGAGGCGCGGGCGCTGTCATGGGATCGAAGGACCTGAAGGCCATCGCGTTGACGGGGTCGGGGAAGGTGCCGCTGCACGACCCCGCGGGCTTCGCCGCCAGGGCGCGCGACGTCCTGAGGAAGATCAAGGAGAATCCCTTCATACCGAACAGGACCAGGTACGGCACCCCGTTCTGGGTCAAGCCGATCAACGACTACGGGCTGCTGCCGACGAGGAACTTCCAGGAGGGCGTCTTCGAGGGCGTTGAGGGAATCACCGCCGAGGCCATGCAGGAGCGGGTGGTGGACGCCGGTGGCGCCTGCTTCAACTGCGCGATCGCGTGCTGGAACAGGTCGTCCGTCAAGACGGGGCCGCACGCCGGAACGTCCCTCGTTGGGCCGGAGTACGAGAACATCGCCCTCATGGGCTCGAACCTCGGCGTAGCGACCATCGAGGATGTGTCCTTCCTGAACGAGCGATGCAACGAGCTCGGCATGGACGCGATATCCCTCGGCAACGTCCTCGGCTTCGCGGTCGAGGCCTTCCAGCGCGGGGCACTGCCGCTCGGCGACATCGGCTACCCGATCGGGTGGGGCGATACCGATGTCCTCGCGAGCCTGGCCGACGACATCGCGCACCGCAGGACGGCCGCTGGCGATCTCCTCGCGGGAGGGGTCATGGCGGCCGCCGCCGCCCTCGACGAGGGTTCCTCCTCATATGCGGTCCACGTGCGTGGGATGGAGGTACCGGGTTACGATCCCCGAGGGGTGTTCGGTCTGGGCCTGGCATACGCGACGTCGGACAGGGGAGGATGCCACCAGAGGGCGTGGACGGTGACCAACGAGATCGGCGACCCGACGTACGAAAGGTTCTCCTTCGCGAAGAAGGCGAAACTGGTGAAGGACATCCAGGACGAGAGGGCGGCATCTTTCTCCCTCGTGCTCTGCGACTTCGCGCCCGTGAACGAGGCCGACAGCGTGGCGCTGTTGAACCTCGCTACCGGCTTCGACCACACGGTCGAGACGTACCTCCGCGCCGGGGAGAGGATCTGGAACCTCGCCAGGCTCTTCAACATCCGCGAGGGAATGGACCCGACGGCCGACGGACTGCCGGACAGGTTCTTCGACGACCCGTTCACCGAGGGCCAGGCGAAGGGTGTCCTTCCGAAGAGGGAGGAGTTCGCCTCCTGCCTGCAGGAGTACTACGCCCTCAGGGGATGGGACGCGAGGGGCGTGCCGACGCCAGGGAAATTAAGGGAGCTCGGGATAGAGGTGAAGTGATCGCGATGACGAAGAGGAAGGGGGCTCAGAGGTTGGCGCGGCTCAGCGACGGCGCGGGAAGGATCTACGGAGAGGCGGCATTCGAGGTTCTGGCGAAGGCCCAGGCCCTCGAGCGCCGGGGGCGGGACGTCCTCCATTTCGAGATCGGCGAGCCCGACATGGAGACGCCGGGGAACATCGCTCGCGCAGGCATGAAGGCCATCGAGCAGAAGAGGACGCATTACGTCCCATCGATCGGCCTCCTCGAACTGCGGGAGGCGGTCCGCGACGAGGTCGAGCGCACCCGCGGCTTCCGCCCGTCCCTCGAGCAGGTCGTCATCACACCCGGCCTCAAGCCGGGGATCTTCTTCGCCATGCTCGCCACCCTGAACCCTGGAGACGAGGTCATCTTCCAGGACCCGGGATACCCGACGTACGGCTCGGTCGCCTCCTTCATCGGAGCGAAGAGCGTCCTCGTCCCGCTCCTGGAGGGCAACGAGTTCCGCATGGACCCCGCGGACATCGATGAGCGCCTCACCGAAAGGACGAAGCTCATCATCGTCAACTCCCCCCAGAACCCGACGGGCTCGGTGATGGCACAGGAGGAGATGGACGACCTCGCGCTCCTGGCGGAGGAGAAGGACGTCTGGGTCGTTTCGGACGAGGTCTACTCGAAGATGACGTACGAGACCCCTCACTCCACCCCCACGACGAGGGACGAATGCCGGGAACGCACGATACTCCTGGACGGTTTCAGCAAGTACTACGCCATGACCGGCTGGAGGCTCGGCTACATGGTCGTCCCCGAGAGGATGGCCGACCGCCTGCGCGACTTCCTCGTCAGCGCCGTATCCTGCACGGCAGCGTTCACCCAGTGGGCAGGGGTCGAAGCCCTGAAGGGGGACCAGGCGTTCATCGGGGACATGATGGCCAGGTTCCGCGAGAAGCGCGACCGGATCGTCGCCGGCCTCAACAGCATCCCCGGCGTCTCCTGCCTGATGCCGAAGGGGGCGTTCTACGCATTCCCGAACATCACGGGGACCGGGATGACATCGCAGGAGTGCGCGGACCTGCTGCTGGACGAAGCCGGCGTGGCGGCGCTGCCCGGAACCGCCTTCGGACCGAACGGGGAGGGGTACATGCGGTTCTCGTACGCGACGACGCTGGATAACATCGACAGGGCGGTGGG
>JAKEGO010000183.1 GCA_022615805.1 Thermoplasmata archaeon | reverse complement strand
CCCGATAATCGTGAGGGAGGAATGGTGGGGCACGCTCTGCTTCGAGGACCTCACGGGGGAACGCGAATGGTCCCAGGCGGAGCTCGACGCGGTCAAGGTCGCCGCAGAGACCTTCGGCTCCGCCATCCAGCGCCAGTTCGTGGAGGAGGAGCTGGACGTCTATAGGCGCCACCTGGAGGACCTCGTGCAGGAGAGGACCTCGGAGCTCGAGGAGTCGAATGCCGAGCTCGAGGCCTTCGCGTACACCGTCTCCCACGACCTGAGGGCGCCGCTGAGGGCGATGTACGGCTTCAGCCAGGCGCTGCTCGAGGACTACGCCGACAGGCTCGACGCCGACGGTTCCGATTATGCCCGGAGGATCGTGAGCGCGTCGGAGAGGATGGATGCCCTCATCCAGGACCTCCTCGTGTACAGCCGGCTCAGCCTGACCGAGATAACCCCGGAGCCGGTCAGCGTGAAGGCCGTCCTGAACGACATCGTCGTCCAGCTCGAGCCCATCATCAGGGAACGCGCTGCAACGGTGTCCGCGGCGGACGACCTGCCCATCGTCCTCGGGAACCGGCCGACCCTCGCGCAGGTCCTCACGAACCTCATCACCAATTCGATCAAGTTCACCGAGCGCGGCAAGCCCCCGGTCGTGCGGATATGGTCGGAGGACCACGGCCCGACCGCCCGCATCTGGGTCGAGGACAACGGGATCGGGATCCCGGAGGAGTACCACGAGCAGATATTCCGCGTGTTCGAACGACTGCACGGCAGCGACGAGTATCCGGGCACCGGGATAGGGCTTGCCATCGTCCGCAAGGGCGTGACGCGGATGAACGGGCGCGTCGGCGTCGAGTCGACGCCGGGCGAGGGCAGCCGGTTCTGGATCGAACTTCAGAGGGAGGAGAGGAGATGAACGCGGAGAATTACACGATATTGCTCGTCGAGGACGACCCGAACGACGTGCTGCTGATAAGGCGTGCCTTCAAGAAGGCCGAGCTCGCGAACCCGGTACAGGTGGTCCAGGACGGCGAGAGGGCACTCGACTACCTGGGCGGGAGCGGCGAGTTCGCCGACAGGGTGAGGTACCCGCACCCCGTCCTGGTCCTGCTGGACCTCAAGTTGCCGAAGAACACGGGGTTCGAGGTCCTCGCATGGATAAGGAGGCATCCGGGGCTGAAGCGGCTGCCGGTCGTCGTCCTCACGTCGTCGCGGGAGGTGGCTGACATCAACCGCGCCTACGAGCTGGGAGCCAATTCGTATCTGGTCAAGCCGGTCAATTTCGACTCCCTCCTCGACATGGTCAGGGCGCTCAACCTCTACTGGATGGTCCTCAACGTAGGGCCGGGGGTCTCCGATGAGTGACGCGCGGGGTGAAGCCTGCCTTCGCCTCCTCGTGGTCGAGGACGACCCGAACGACGCTGTGCTGATAGACCGGGAGCTCTGCCGGGGATTCCCCGACGTGGCTATCACGCTCGTGGACGACGAGTCGGGCTATTCGGACGCCCTCGCCGCCGGAGGCTTCGACATCGTCATCACCGACCTGAACCTCCCATGGACCGACGGGCTGAGGGTCCTGAGGGAGGTGCGCGAGAGGTACCCGTTCTGCCCGGTCATCATGTTCACGGGCACCGGGAGCGAGGAGACCGCCGTCGAGGCGATGAAGGCGGGACTGGACGATTACGTGCTGAAGAGGACCACCACCTTCGACAGGCTGAACGCGGCGATCCACTCGGCCCTGGTCCGCCTCCAGGACAGGAGCGACGCCATCGACACGGAGGGACGGTACCGGCGGCTGTTCGACAGGGTCCCCATCGGTCTCTACCGCACGACGCCGGACGGCGTTTTCATCGACGCCAACCCGGCGATGGTCGAGATGCTGGGGTACAAGCGGCTGGAGGACCTCATCGCCACCCGCGCCGCGCAGACGTATCTCGACCCCGCGGACCGCGCCCACTGGCAGGAGCTCATGGACGGTGCCGGTACCGTCAAGGACTTCCATGCGAGGGTGAAACGGAGGGACGGGATCGTCCTATCGGTGGAGGACAACTCGAGGGCAGTGCGCGACCACTTCGGGCACGTGATCTGTTACGAAGGGAGCCTGACCGACGTGACCGAGAGGGTCGAGATCAAGCGGGCACTCGAGCAGAGCGAGGAGATGTTCCGGGGGATAACCGAGCATTCGCTCCTCGGCGTCGCCATACTGCAGGGCGAGGTCATCAGGTACGTGAACCGGGCCGGAGCGGCGATCGTCGGTCACGACGTCGGGGAGCTCCTCGCATTGGGACCCGGGGAGTACGCGCGCTTCATCCACCCGGAGGACAGGGCCTTCGTCATCGAACAGACGGAAGGGAGGCGGGCCGGCGAGGGCGGCGCCGTGCACCATTGCACGTATCGCCTCCTGTCGAGGGACGGCGACGTCCGTTGGGTCGAGCAGTTCTCGGCCATGACGACGTTCGGGGATGGCCCGGCGGACCTCATCACGATGGTCGACGTCACGGACAGGGTCTCGGCCGAGGACGCCCTGAAGAAATCGGTGCGTCAATGGGTGGGCACATTCGACGCCATCAACGACGGCGTGAGCCTCCTCGACGCCGGTGGGACCGTCATACAGAGCAACATCGCGACTTCGGTCATACTCGGGATGCATTTCACCCAGATCATAGGCGCGCGTGCGTGGGACCTCGTCCGCGGGGAGTGGAGCGGCGATGGTTCGCTCGTCGACCGTGCGAGGGCATCGGGAGAGCGAGAGGTCGGCACGGTCCGGATGGGGAACCGGTGGCTCATGGTCACCATCGACCCCATCCTCGACGACAGCAGGTCCGTCTCGGGGTTCGTCTTCATCGTCAGCGACATCACGTCCCAGAGGAGGGCGGAGGAACGCCTCCTCGCCTCCCTGACGGAGAAGGAGGTCCTCCTCAAGGAGGTCCACCACAGGGTCAAGAACAACATGCAGATCATCTCGAGCATGCTCAACCTGCAGGCCGGGCTCGTTCAGGGTGGCACGATGCGCGGGATCCTCCTCGAGAGCCAGACCCGGATCAGGACCATGGCGCTCATCCACGAGAAGCTTTACCAGTCGGATGACCTCTCGACGATCGACGTCGGCGACTACCTACGCACCCTCACACGGGGCCTGCAGTCCATGTACGGCGGGGACGATCAGCGCGTCAGGGTATCCGTGGACATCGAGGACGTCGCCCTGGGCATCGACCACGCGATCCCCGTCGGG
>JAKEGO010000025.1 GCA_022615805.1 Thermoplasmata archaeon | reverse complement strand
CCTGGCCTGCTCGTACCAGTCGGTCATGAGGTGGCGCATCACGGACGAGAACCCGACCATCAGCACGCTGGCGAATATGAGCGTCATGACCGGGTATCGGCCGTCGAAACCGATGAGAGGCGCGAGGAGCGCGCCGACGGCCTCGCCGGCGCCTGTCCGCATCTCGGGGTCGATGATGATCAGGATCGTCATCATGAACAGGAATATCATCAGGGTCTGCATCAGGCTCGTGGACTGCGGGGCCGCCTTGGGGACCTCGTAGCCCTCCTCCTCGTCCGCCCACCCCGGATCGATCTTCGCGGTGGCATCGTCATCGCTCGAACCGACGTCGGCCGTCCCGTCGTCGTCGGCGGCGTCGCTGCCGGGGATGGAGGCATCGTCGTCCTTCTCGCCTCGATCATCGGCGATGGCGCTATCCTCGGACGCGCCTTCGACCGTGCCGTCCTCACCTTCGCGGGGCGCCCCTTTCGAGGAGCGATCGCGTCCCTTGATCGTTTTGCCCTTGGCCTTCGAATCCGTCATCATGCGTCCTGTACGGGTCGCTTTCAATGTCATCGTGCAGCTCCCGTGGCGAGCTTCGTCGCCCTGAGACCTGCTGCGTATCGTGCCCTGCGTTTAAACCTTTTCCGTTGGAACGTCTCCTCGCGCGACGTCCGGCATTCATGGCGTCGTCTCAGCCGAGGAGCAGGTCGACGAGCCTCGCTGCGCCACCTGGGACCATGACGTTCACGACAGGCGTCGGCAGCTCATCGACGGTCGATGCCACGTTCGAGATGATGCCCGAGACGGCGACCACTTCGGAACGTTTCCCCCTCACCTCGAGCAGCTCAGCGATGGTGCGCGGCGAATCCGCGGTTAGGACCGTGCGGATCCCGGGGAAATCGAAGGGAAGGCCCTCGCATACTAGCACATCGATCCCTGGGCCGATCACGCCGACGATCGCGTTGAGGCCGGGGAACCCCTTGGTCCGCCTGACCACGGCGATCTCCCGGTCCGAGGCCGAGAGGACCACATCCGCACCGGCGTCGCTGTGCCTGCGCGTGTCCTTCCCCTCCGGGTGGAAGGTGAAATCGCCGTGGGGCATGCACTTGAGCGCCGCGACCGCCATGCCGCGGCGCTTGAACTCCGCGACCAGCGCCTCGACGACCGTCGTCTTGCCGGTCTTCTTCAGCCCGACGACAGATACGACCAGCATGCGTTCCCCTCATGGAAAACAGCCGAGCTGGCAACCGACGATCCTGATCCCCATCGAATCGATCTCCTTGCCCACCACAGAGGGTGGCACCGAGCACTCCCTCGCTATGGCGAGCGCAGCCGCGCAGCGTATCTTTCCGTCGCTGGACCTCTCCCCGATACAGAGGCGCAGTGCGTTCCTCTCGGGTTCCTCCATCATTTCAGCCTCCGCTCGTGAGGTGTAAGACCTCCACGTTGGCTCCATCCGGTACCTTCGCGTCCGAGAACATCTCGAACGGGATGACCGCGCCGTCGATCCTCACGATGACCAGCGGGAAGACGTATGACATACGCGTGAGAAGTCCCGTCACGGTCTCGCCGTCGATATGCTCCACCTGCCTCCCGTTCACGCGTATCATTTGCATTCTCCCCCGAGGAGGATCTCCAGGACCAAGTTCGCCTGCCAGTGCGCGAATAGGCCCACCCTTGGAGCGGTCAGCGGGACCTCTGCGCAGGAACGCCCCTCTTGGTCCTCGACGAGGTACAGGTTGCCGACGCGATGCGTTGAGATGCGTTCGCTCCCGCCCCAGCCTCCGACCCCTGACGCCGCGACTATTGGGGTATCTGGCAGTTCGATCATGACCTCCTCGATGAGGCGGACCTTGCTCCGCGCTTCATCGAGGGCCTCGACGATGACATCGACGTCACGGAAATGGGCGGTCATCCGGCCGGGCTCGAGGACCTCATCGATACCGACGAACCGGACGCGCGGTGCGATGGCGGCGACGTTCTCGGCGAGCGCCTCCACCTTGGGCATGCCGACCTGTCGGAGGTTATAACATTGCCTCTCCAGGTTCCTCGCCTCGACGACGTCGAAGTCGACGACCACCAGCCGGCCGATGCCCGACCTGGCCAGGGCGATCGCGACATGTGAGCCGAGGCCGCCGGCACCGGCGATCCCGACGCTTGCCTTCTCGAGCGCTGGTCTCTGGTCCATGGACGTCGTTCCCGAGTAGGTTATCCCACCGTTTATAGCTTATCGCTGATGACCGATCACGGGATCCGAGGGTTCCTTTCCGGACGATCGGGCTCTATTTCTCCCAGTATCTCCGGTGCGGCGCCGGGGGAGACGCGCCATTACCGTAATCGCCGCCCCAGACGTTCCTCCCTTCGCGCTCGTCCTCCTCGATGACACGCTCAAGGAGCTCCATGATCCATCGGTGGCCACCGAAACCGAGCTCGCGCATCTTCCGGGGCGTGGGGATGCCGTTCTGCGTCCACCCACGGCGGTGGTAGACGGAATCGGTCAATTTCTCGTACATCTCGCGGCGGTATCCCCTGAGCCGCGCGATCTTCGCGGCAGTGGTCATCCGTCCGACCTCTTCACGGGAAAGGCCGAGGAGCTCGACCAGCTGGCCGTCGTACCTGTCCTTGCGGGATTTATACTCCATCTCGGTCACAGGGCCCATGGCACGGTACGGTATCCAATCGTCCGCCCTCCTCCCTCGGCCCATCCAGACGTTAAGCGTCCTCTGGTAGTTGTAGACGCGCTCGCTCATCAGGATGAGGTCCTTCGGGGTCACCTCCCGGCCGAGCGTCGCGGACATCAGGGCGGCGTAATTCTCGACATGCTCCATGATCTTCGCGGGCTCCTTCGACGACGCGTTGGACCTGGGGGTCACGTCGTTCCACGGGAGCTTGCACAGCCCAACGAGTCCGAACCACGTGCGCCACATCGGGAAGTAATGGAGTGCCTCGGCCTTGTCGGCGAAGGTCGGGATCTGGCGGTTGACCATGTCCATGAAGATCAACCACGCCTCATCGTGCTGGGGGCCCTTGTTCGTCAGGCCGTAGCCCCCCTGCTGGGCGAGGGATTCCTTGCTGACGTACTCGGAGAACTCGAGGCCCTTGGCTTCCATGCCGCTGTCCTCTATAAGCTCGGGGTCGCCCCACCCCTTCGAGATGAGCCAGTCCTTCGTGCGCCTGACCCCCTTGGAGGCTACGGACAAGAACTCGCCCCGATCGCCGCGCGCCATCCCGTGAAGGAACTCGAGCACAGCATCGGAGTTCCCCCAGACGAGCTCGAGCCCGTCGCATCTCTCCCGGTCGAGGATGCCGTATTCGTACATTTCCATGTAGAACGCCATTCCCGTGGCGAACGAGATGGTGTCTATGCCATACGTATCGCAGTAGAAGTTCCACTCGATGACGCGGTCCGGATCCCATATGCCCATGTTCGCGCACCCTGCGGCGTTCTCGTACTCCGGCCCGTCGACCGTGACGCGCTGGCCGCGGTACGGTCCGGTGGTGAGCTCGAAGCCGTCGACCGCCTTGGAGCAGGCCATGGTGCAGCCGTACCAGCAACCGTCCGGTATCACCTGCGTGAAACGCCTGTAAAAGTGCGGTGAATGCAGGTTGGACGCTTTCTGGTGGCTCCCGAACCTGTAATTCTCGGTCGGGAGGAGGTCATAGGCGTCCATCACCTCGACGATGTTGCCGGTCCCTACGACGCGCATGTTGCACTGATGCCTGTCCAGGTCGCGCATCTCGAGGTGGTGCTTCATCCCGGTCGCCACGACCCGGTCCGGGTCGGCTGGATCGTTGGACGTCCCGTTGAAACCCTCTATCCTGACGACGAGGGCCTTGAGCCGCTTGAAGCGAAAGACGGTACCGAGGCCGCCGCGGCCGTGCTGCTTGAGGCGCGCCACCTTGCGCCTCACGTCGTAGAACGAGATGTTCAGGCAACCCCAGTAGGAATGCTCGGCCGCGCTTCCCGCGGACACGACGGCGACCCTCTGGCGGTCCGCCTCCGAGTCTCCGCCGGCGTAGAGCTGGGTCATCTGCTCCGCGACCAGGTGGGCATTCACCTCCTCTCGGGGGACGGTCTCGATGGTGACCTTCCCCGCTTTTCCATCGATGACGATG
>JAKEGO010000182.1 GCA_022615805.1 Thermoplasmata archaeon | reverse complement strand
GGAACGGACAGGACACCCTGCTCGTCTCGAGGATCAACGACACGCTGCCCGCATCGGCCGTCGTCACCGTCGAGAACTCGACTCACCTGCTCGCATCGATGGCCGTCGGCCGCTCGACCATCACCGTCGGCCTTCCAGCGAAGAACCTCATCCCCGTCGGGTCCTACACCGTTTGCATGGAGATCAGGTCGCGGAACGGAACTCCGACGAAGGAGAGCGACGACATCGTCGAGAGGTTCGATCTCACCCTCGTCGTGCGGCCCGTCTACGGCCTGAGCCTGCTCGCCTCGGAGACCACCGGCTCGACGATACCCGATAGCACCATCTCGTACGTCCTCGATGTGCAGAACACCGGATCAGCACACGCGACGTACTGGATCAATCTGACGGGGGCCAGGAGCGAGTGGGCGTCCGCTTACCCGGCGATGCCGCTTGTCCCCGCGGGAGCTGCGGCGGTCATCACCGTCAATATAAGCGTTCCCCGGTGGCCGCTCATCCCCGAGGCGATCAGGAACAGGAGCTATTTCCACATCGGCGCGAGGGTGACTTGCTGGGAAGATTGGTCGGAAACGGACGAGGTCGAGTTCAACACGACCATCGCCCCGCTGTACGGCCTCGGCATCGCGAGCCCGGGAAGCATATCTGTCCTCCCGGGCCAAGACGCGAACTTCGACTTGGGCCTCGTGAACGAGGGGACGCACGCCGATACGTACACGGCAACCCTTTCCGGGATACCGGAGGACTGGAACGCGGTCATCGTAGTGCCCCCCGATGCCGTGGTGACGCTGCCCTACAATCGCTCGGGGACCATCGGCATCGAGGTCGAGGTCCCTGACGACATGATATCCGCGGCCGTGGGGACCTACGCCATCAACGTTTCCGTCCGATCGAGCGGCGCCGGGAGGGTCCTCGGCGAAGCGACGCTCGTCGTGCACGTCATGCACGACCACCGCATCGAGCTCAGGACCGACATCGAGGACCTCGAGGTCGACGTTGGCGACGCATGGGTCATCGAGGCGGAGGTTAAGAACCTCGGGAACGACGCCGAGGACGTCCCGCTCGCTCTCACAGGCGACGCTGCATCATGGACGGTCATCCTCGACGGGAACGGCACGCAGGTCTCGTCGATCGCCCTCGGGCGGGGCTCCAATGGCTTCATCTACCTCGGGGTGGACGTACCTGGCGGCGCATCGCCAGGGCACCATACGCTGACGCTCGAGGCGGGTGAAGGATCGTGGGACGTACATGTCGCGGTCAACATAACGGTCGCCGACATCCCAGACGTGGCCCTCGACGAGGTGCAGCCCCTCCTCACCGGGTCCCGGGGAGGGAACGTCACCTTCACGCTCACCGTGGAGAACGAGGGCACGGGGGACGATACCTTCGGCCTCGGCGTCTCGGGCGGGATCGCCTCCTGGCAGAACGTCGGGTTCTTCGACACTCCGGCCTCGTCCCCGAACAGGACGATCGTGAGCGAGGTCGGTCCGCTCGCGCCGGGTGCCGTGGCGACCGTCTACCTCACGGTCCCGATACCGTCCGACGCGGACAACGGCCAGCACCAGTTCAGGGTGATCGCGACGTCGCGATGCGACCACGGCGTGTCCGACTGGAGGGACCTCACCGTAGCGGTGAACCCCGAGTACCGTTTCTCGCTCGAGGGCGATGATCACCGCAGCGTCTCCCGGGGAGAGACAGCGGTCTTCGCGATCACGGTCACGAACGGCGGCAACGTCGACGACATCTACTCCGTCTCGTTCATCGACGGTTCCCCAAGCGGGTGGACGCGATCCTACCCTGGCACGGTCATGGTGGGGCAGGGCGAGAGCGAGGACATGAACATATCGCTCGCATCCCCCCCATCCGCGTTGCACGGCGTCCATTGGTTCCTCTTCAGGTTCAGGTCGATCGAGAGCGCGGACGTCTTCGCCGACCTCAACCTGACGGTGGAGATCGATCGGACGAGGGGGATCGTCCTGTCGTCCCCCGACGAGACGAGGACCGGACAGTTCGGGAGCGCCCTCGCCTTCGATCTGAACGTCGAGAACGGCGGTAACGGCGCGGAGACTGCAAGGCTCTTCGCGTCCGCCGGCGTCCTCGCCCCGTACGTCACGTTCGCCATCGGTGCCACCTCGGGGGTCGAACAGTTGGATGTCACGCTATCGGTCCCATCTTCGGTGGCGGCGGTGAAAGTTACAGTGGACATACCAGACCGCATCGAAGCCGTGACCCTGTTCGGGAACGACACACTAACATCGTCAACCTTCACCGTGAGAGCGAGGTCCACATCCGACGGGACCATCGCCGAGGCCATCGACCTCACCGTGACCTTTGCGGACGTTTTCGAATTCCGCATCGATAACCTCACGACCACGGAGAGCATCGATCCGATCGATGAGAGGACCATCGACCTCGCCTTCCGGATCGTGAACACCGGAACGAGGGACGACGGTTACAGCATGGACGTCGACGATGCCCCGGACTGGATGACTATCGAGGTGGATCATGACGACAGACCCATCGCGCCGGGCGGTTCCCTGGTCGCCAACGTCACGGTGACACTGCAACAAGAGGACGACATCGAGTCTGGACGGTTCAGGATAACGATCGTTGTGACCTCGTCGGGCGACGGATCGTTCGAGCTCAGCGCCTTGCTCATCCTGGATGTCCGTGAGTTCTCCCTCGCCTTCCACCTCGAGGGGATAACGACCAACGGATCGTTCGATCCCTCGATCACCTCGTCGATCGACCTCTCGTTCCGGATCGTGAACGACGGCACGAGGAACGATTCGTACACGCTCGACATCGTGAACAATCCTCTCCACGGCATATCGACAATGTCGTTCGACTACACGGGCGGAGCGATCGCCGGGGGCGAGAGCCAGATGGTGGTGCTGAAGCTCGACGTGCCATCAGACCCCGCCGATCTGAGAGCCGGACAGTACGACCTCGTGGTCCGCGGCGTCTCGGACGGTGACAACGACATGACCATGACGATATCGATGTCGATCGAGGTCCTGCGTTTCTCCGATGTCGCGATATCCTCGTATCCTGCCAACAGGAGCGTCTCTGCCGGCACACCAGCGGCCTTCACGGTCCGGATAGAGAATCGCGGCAATTCGAACGACACGGTGGTAGTGACCATCGATTCCCAGGACCCGGACCACGGATGGGTCTATCTCCAGAAGGGGACCAGCGGCGGTCCTGGGAGCATCCAGCTCCTCGGGATCGAGGTCGATTACGATGAGATGGAGACCGTCCTCGCCTACGTCGACCTAACGGCGGAGGAGGCGATAGCTGAATTCGATCCATCCTCTCCTGGCCTAATCGCGATCAATGTATCGGCCGAGACGTCGGACGGGACGCCTTCCAACATCCTCCACCTGACCGCTGCCATCGAGCCCGAGCATCGCTTCGAACTGAACGTTCCAGTGAGGAGGAGGACGCTCGTCGATCCAGTCGACGGGGGGCACTCCGTCACGTTCACCTTCGAGGTCGTGAACGTCGGGACCGCCCCCGACACGTACCGGATATCGTTCGTGAAGGACGAATACCTCGATGTCGCGGTCTCCGGAGGGCCCTCCGGACTCGTGTACGGATCGCTCGATGTGGTCCTGACGGTCCGGTCGACGGCCTCCGAGCCCTCGAAACTGCAAGCCGGCACGTATCCGCTGAACGTCACGGTCCGTTCCGAGAGCGAACCGGAGGAGAGCTCCCATTTCACGCTCGAGGTCCTCGTCCCGGCGGTCGCGCTGATCGGCCTCGAGCAGATCGATGAGGGGAGGTCGATGCTCCCCGGAGAGAACGTCACCTATGTCCTGAGGGTCGCCAACCTCGGGAACGCCGACGACACCATACTGCTCGATGTCGGCGACGCTCAGCTTGCGTTGTACTCTTGGTTCGAATACCGATCCGCGAGCGGGAACCACACATCGGGTCCCTCGGCGCTCGTTGACATCGCATCGGGCGAGGTGGAGACCGTTGAGTTCCATCTCGATCCGCCGCAGGATGTCGCGGGGGCGTTCGCCGGAACCCAGGTCGATTCGACGATCGATGCGGTCTCCACCGTCAACTCGACCGCGAGGGCCCACATCAGCATTTCAACGACGGTGCAAGCCATCGAACGCAGCCTGGTCATAGACATGCCAGCGACAGCGGTGAGCCTGATGCCGGTCCCAGAGAGGAACACCAGGGACCTTACCATCATCGTCCAGAGCGATGGGAACATCGCAGAGACGGTCCAGGTCCTCGTCCGCGAGGCGAATGGGAACGGAAGCATCCCCGCGGGGGACCTTACGTGGACCCGCCTGATTTCCGGGAGCGTCTCCGGCGAGATGATCGCCATCGATCACATGGAGCCGGGTTCGGACAACCGTGTGACGCTCTCGTTGCGGATCGACATCCCCACCGACCCATCCGAGGCACCCGCGGGTGACTTCGCCTACGTGATCGAGGTCCGGGCGCTCGACGCACCACCAGATGACGTGACCGCGCGGGCGACCAAGTATGTATCCCTTAAGGTGGAAAGCGTCGCGGCGTTCAACGCCACGCCCGAAAATGAGGTTGAGTACCTCGACCCGACTGGACGGTCCTTCGGGACCACCGCGGAGTTCGCCTGCACCGTCCGCAACATCGGCAACGTCGCCGAGACATACACATTCTCGACGGTGGGGGTACATTCGGCACTGACGGCGTCCTTCGATGGGAGCGATACGGCTCAGTTGCACCTTGCCCCGGGCGAGTCGTCAAGCGTGGGTTTAACATTGACAGCTACGGACGTGATCGCTGCGGGCCGCTATGGCTTCAGCCTCCGCGCGTCATCGCCCCTCGCCGGGCTGGAGGGGCTGCCGATGGCAGTGGACGTCTGGGCCCCTTCCATCGAGATCTCTCGATGGGACATACGAGGTGAGATGACCGGGGACGACAGGATGATGCTCCTCACTGTCAGGGTATGGAACAACGGCACAGCTCCCGCTGGCGACACAAGGGTCGATGTCCACGTCGATGGTGTCCTCGTGGGCAACGCCAACCTCTCGAGGCTCGAGGCAGGGACCTACAGGGACCTCGGGATCGAGTGGACCGACCGCGGCAGCGGGCGATGGCGGAGGGTGGCCGTGACGACCGAGGGGGCGTATCCCGCCGAGGTGTCCGCCTCCAGGGATATCGAGATGATCGTCGCGTCATCTGGCAGCTCGTCGTCCATGTCATCGGGCGCATGGATCATCATCGTCCTCGTCAGCCTGATCCTTCTGATGTTGCTCATCGGGCTCGTCATTGCCGGGCTCGTTTCTCGGAGGCGCGAGCGCCCCGTCGATGACGTTTTCGGGCTTGAGGACTCGACCTTCGGTTACAGGTGGCAGGACGACCCCTCGGCGGGCGATAGCGGCCCTGACGGCAAGACGGGCGACGCCAAGGAGCCCGCTGGAGCGATGCACATGGAAGACATCGACGCCCTGGTCCCGCCCCCTCCGCCTCCGAAGGCGCGGAAGAGGAGGGTCGCCCGCATAGAGGAAGGCAAAGGGAGGACGCCCCCCGCAGACGGGGAAGCCGCGCGGCCGACGAAGCCCGAGGATGATACCACACCCTGGTGGCTCAGGGAGGACGAAGGGGAGGAGGGGGACTGAGCGATGGCCCATCCAGCCGGACGACGTGGCGGGACCGTCCCCGCGGATAACATTAAAATACGTCGAGTCGGTAGGCCAGACCGTCGGCGGCGGTGCTCCTTCACCGTCGCCCATCGAGAGGATGCGGGCGGAGCGATGCGGAGGGAAACGACATGATGCCGGGAAAGACGGGAAGCGTCGGGAGATATGGACGCGCCATGAAGGGGCATGTGGGTCCGCGATGCGGAGACCTCCTCCTCCCGGCCCTGGCGATCGCGGCCGTCCTGGCCTCTATGGCAGCGCTCCTCTCGCTCTCCATCGGGACCACTTCCGCGGACGTCAACATCCAATCCATAACTGTCACGCCGGCGACTAGGGAGATCCTGCCTGGGACCTCCGGCAACTTCTACGTGGGCATCACCCTTGTGCACACCGGGGGCTCCGCGAACGTAACCGCCACTCTGAACCTCGATGCTGGAAAATACCACGTCTGGTTCGACGGCGACGACAAGGAGGTCGAATGGAACGGCGTGGACATCAGCAGGACCATCAACGTGACCGTCAAGGTCAGCGTGGAACCGGGTACCCCAACCGGCTCCCTTCCATTCCAGGTGGACCTCGATGTCGAGTCGGCGAACGCTTCGAACCCGGCCGACATCTGGGACCTCCAGTCGCTCTCGTGGGAGGCGAGCGTCAAGCAGGTCTACGACCTGACGGTGGAGTGCGATGAGGCCACGGCGTTCATCGACAGGGGCGACCAGACGATATTCGACATCGACGTGACCAACGTCGGAAACGGTCCCGACACGGTCCAGCTCGCGTTCTCGATCAACGGCAGCCAGCTCGCGTCGACCATCAAGATGGGCAGTGACATCGTCAACGAGACGACGATCAACGGATCGCAGTTCGCCACGCTTTCCGTGAACATCGACTCCTTCGAGACCACCGTCCCGAAGCTCTACACGGCTGTCTTCTACGCATACAGCGAGGACGATGTCACTGTGGCGACGATGGAGCTGCACATCCAGGTCAATGCGACCTACGGCGTCGGCCTCGCCTCTCCGCGCAGGACGAAGAGCGGCGCCTTCGGACAGGACGTCGTCTTCACGCTCTACGTGGAGAACAGGGGCGACGGACCCGACTCATCGCACGTGATGATCGACGCGGGCACACTGGAGGACAACGCGAGCCTGGCCCTCTGGTCGACATCCGGAATGAAGGCGGTGGACGTGCCGTTCAATTCCTCCTCCGCATCCCACATCGTGGAGGTGACCGTCTCGGTCCCCGACAGAGAGACGTTCGCGGCCATCTTCGGCAATGACACGGTGGAAAGCACCAGGTTATCGTTGCGCGCGAATTCCAATGGAGACCCGTCGAATATCAAGTACATGAACTTCACGATAGACATCGTTCCGGTCCGCGGGATGAACGCGTTCGGGATCGCAACGAACGCCACGGTCGACCCATATACCGAGAGGAACGCGATGTACTCGATACGCATCGTCAACACGGGGACGCGTACCGACACCTATACCATCGACATCACGTCCCGGCCCCAGAACGTCGAGGTCGCGTACAACTACACGGGCTCCGACGTGCTGGCCGGCTCAGCCCTGACCCTTAACGTCACCGCGGCGCTTCCAACCGATGACGATCTGGTGACGCCGGGCAACTTCACGATAGGGGTCATGGTGACGGCCGACAGCGACAGCGGCCTCGCGAGCAACTTCACCCTCGGACTGGATGTGCTCGAGTATCACCTCTCGTTCGATCTCTCCGGGGTGATCACGACCGCAGCCCTCGACCCCGGGACCGCCGAGGCCGTCGACTTCTCGGTCAGGGTCGTCAATGATGGGCTGAGGGACGATGCCTACGCGATCGAGGTCACGGGCAATCCTTACCCATCTCGACTGATCATCACGACGGACTACGGTGGCTCGATGGTGTCGAGGGGCGAGGGCGTCCTCGTCAACGTGACCGTCACGCCGTCCGGTTCGCCGATCTTCCTGAGGGCGGGCGACCACGCACTGACGTTCATGGCGACCTCGCAGAACGACGCCACGATGAACGCCACCGTCGAGCTGGACCTCGAGATCCTGGCCCATCACGTCCTTTCCGTAGCGACGAACTCCTCGTCGATCAGCATCATGCCAGGCACTCCTGCGAGGTACGCGATCACCGTGACGAACCGCGGGAACATCGGGGACCTCTTCGACGTCGCCGTGCTCGACGAGGCTCCCGGATGGGGTTGGACCTTCCTCGAGCATAACGGGACCGGAGGCCCGGGAACGACATCGATCGACGACATCGTCATTCCGTGGAACGAGGCCAGGACCATCTACCTCGTCGCGAACCTCACGGAGGAGGAGGCGCTCGAGGCTTTCGACCCGTCGCCGTGGCGGAACGTCAGCGCGACCGTCCGTATCGCGTCGGACATGGCAGGCCAGTACGATATCGTCCTCGTCACGAGCGTCCTCCCGACATACGCCTTCGATCTGGTGGACGTGCAGAATACAACCCTGACCATCTCATCTGACCGGTTCAGCAACGGAACGTTCTGGTCCGATGCCATCGGACGTATGTCCGTTCTGAACGCTGGCAACGTGCCAGACCAGTACATCATCAGCTCGACGGGGGGTGCGT